>JAUVPT010000271.1 GCA_030598525.1 Gemmatimonadota bacterium | reverse complement strand
TGCGAGAGAAGGGGACATGCGGTCATACGTGAAGATCTGCAGTCCGACCCTCCAATCGGAACGCGCTTTCGCAGCCTGCGATCACCTGTTCAGACGGGCCGCCGACGTCTGCCGTGAAGCCGGGGCTCGGCTCGTGGTAATGTCGATTCCCGATCTATCGACGGTCGCCCGGATCGCCCTGGACAAGGCCCTCGCTGAGTCCGGAAACGGGAGCGACTTCGAGCCGACCATGCCAGATCGCCAATTCGGGGAGATCTTGGGTCGAATCGGTGTACGGTTCGTTCCCCTCCGGGAGCATTTGACGCCCCGGGACTACCTCGAGCGGGATTTCCATTGGAGTCCTGCCGGCCACGCGTCGGTAGCCGAGGTAATCAGGGGACTGACTCGAGAGGGTACATGAAGACGACCGAAGACTTGGGCCGTCGCGCTTGAGACCGGTCGCGAAAGGTACAGGGGTATGAAAGCTGTGATACTGGCCGGGGGCTTTGGCACCCGCCTTTCAGAGGAGACCGACCTGCGTCCGAAGCCCATGGTGGAGGTCGGAGGCAAGCCTATCCTGTGGCACATCATGAACATCTACTCCGCATGGGGAGTGGATGAGTTCATCATTGCCCTTGGATACAAGGGCGAGGTGATCAAGGAGTACTTCCTCAACTACTACGCCTTCAACAACGACATCACGGTCGATCTGGCGACGGGAGCGACGACAATTCACGACGGAAACCAGGCCAAATGGAAGGTGCACCTGGTGGAAACCGGTCTCAGCACCCAGACCGGGGGGCGGCTCAGGCGACTCCGCAAATGGCTCGATGACGGCGAGATCTTCCACTTCACCTACGGCGACGGTGTAGCGGACATCGACCTCGATCGGCTGGTGGAATACCACAGGTCCCATGGGAAGCTGGCCACGGTCACCGCGGTGCGCTTCCCGTCCCGCTTCGGTCGCCTGGCCTTCGACGGGGAGCACATCGCCAACTTCCACGAGAAGCCCGACAGCGCAGAAGGCTGGATCAGCGGCGGCTTCTTCGTGCTCCACACGGACGTCGTCGACTACATATCAGGCGACGACACGATATGGGAGCGGGATCCGGTCGAGCGATTGGTATCGGAAGGCCAGATGATGGGATTCCAGCACGATGGCTTCTGGTCCGGCAGGGAGACGCTCAGGGAGAAGCGGATGCTCGAGGCTTTGTGGACCGACGGCGACGCTCCATGGCGCGTATGGGACCGCGGGCCCTCGACCGCCGGGACCGAGGGCTGATGCTCGATTCGGACACGGGCTCTCCTCCTCTAATCGGCTTGATCCCAGCCGCCGGCACGGCCGATCGAGTGGCGCCATTGCCCTGCAGCAAGGAACTGTTTCCGATCGGCTTCCTCGGATCGGACTCCGACCTGCGTCCGAAGCCCTCGGCTCAGTACCTGCTCGAGCGGATGGCCGGCGCCGGCGTGCGGAAGGCGTTCATCGTTCTCCGAGATGGGAAATGGGACATCCCCGCGTACTTCGGCGGAGGGGCTCTCGTCGACATCGACCTGGCGTATCTGATGATGCGACGACCCCACGGCGTGCCGTTCTCAATGGATGACGCGTATCCCTTCATCAAGGACTCGACCGTCGTATTCGGGTTTCCCGACATCCTGTACTGGCCGGAGGACGCGCTCGATGTGCTGGTGGAGAGGCGGCAGGCGGGAGGCGCGGAAATGGTGATCGGGGTAGTGCCTACCCGTCGGCCGGAGAAAGAAGACCTCCTCGAGCTTGACGCCGAGGGCAGGATCGTCGGACTGCACATCAAGCAGGCGAACTCTCGACTGAAGTACACCTGGATGCTGGCCGTCTGGGGACCGGGTTTCACGGAGTTCATGCATGCTTTCGTGTCGGCCGCAGAGCCTGAGATCGCAGCGAATCATGGGCTGTGGCACGATCGTGAGCTGTACCCCGGCGACGTTCTGTGGGCCGCCATCCAGGAGGGCCTGTCGCACGAGACCGTAGTGTTCGAGGAGGGCGGATACATCGATATCGGCACGCCCGACGAGCTGGCCCGCGCGGTCCGGGAGTACGCAGCGTCAACCGGTGGAGACAGGGACCCGGAGTCGGGGAGAGACATCTCATGAAGAGCAACTTCGACGGTGTGTTCGACGGGGCGAAGGTTCTCGTTACCGGGCACACCGGATTCAAGGGTTCCTGGCTCAGTATCTGGCTTCGTGAACTGGGGGCCGACGTGGTCGGGTACAGCCTCGAGCCGCCCACGGACCCGAGCAACTTCCATGACTCACGGCTTGCTGAGCACCTCACGGACATCCGTGCCGACGTTCGCGACTTCGAGCGGCTTCGATTGGTGATCGACGAGCATCGGCCACAGGTCGTGTTCCATCTCGCGGCACAGACACTCGTCCTCGAGGGTTACCAGAACCCGCTGGACACCTTTCATATCAATTCGACGGGTACCGTCAACGTCCTCGAAGCGATTCGCACGACCGATAGCGTGAAGGCGGCCGTCTGTGTGACCACTGACAAGTGCTACGAGAACCAGGATTTCATCTGGGGATACCGTGAGACCGACTCCCTGGGTGGGCACGATCCGTACAGCGCGAGCAAGGCCATGGCCGAGCTGGCGGTAGCGTCCTACCGGAATTCGTACTCCGATACGGGAACCCTGCCCCCCGTGGCGACCGTGCGCGCCGGCAACGTTATTGGGGGTGGGGACTGGTCGGACAACCGACTCGTTCCGGACTGTATGCGAGCGCTCATGGCGGGCCAGGACATGACTCTCCGGAACCCCTCCCACGTGAGGCCGTGGCAGCACGTCGTCGAGCCTCTCGCCGGTTACCTGTGGCTCGCGGCAAGACTGCTCGCCGATGGGAGCCAGTACGCGGAGGCCTGGAATTTCGGGCCCGCGATCCTGGAGATGGTGACCACCGAGCAACTCGTCCAGGAAGCGATGCGGTTGTGGGGTGCCGGATCCTACACCGCCGGGAGTGAGCAGGTCGAGAGGGAGACGACGCTGCTCAATCTGAACTGGGAAAAGGCGGCGCGCCGGCTGAAATGGCGGCCGGTGTACAGCTGGCAGGAAGCCCTCGCGGCGACCGTAGAGTGGTTCAAGACCTACGACGTTGCGAAGCTCGGTGGCGCGGTTGACATGTACGACGTGTGCACAGGGCAGATCCGGGACTACTCGAACCGAGCATGCTTGTCTGAGGTCGCCTGGGCGCAGCCCGAATGACCATGCGCATCCTGCAAGTGAGCACGTTCGACACTGCCGGCGGAGCGGCGCTGGCCGCCTATCGGCTGCACCAGGGACTGGTGGACGCGGATCACGACAGCCGTATGCTCGTCATGCGGCGTGATTCGAACGATGACACGGTCACGGTACCCGGCTACGCAACCGATCTCAGTTCGAAAATCTCGGGCAAGCTTCTGAGACGTCGGATGAAGCGCGAGCACGCGAAGTATGCCGCCACCAAACCAGATTGGCCCGAAAAATTCAGCGACGATCGTACCT
>JAUVPT010000067.1 GCA_030598525.1 Gemmatimonadota bacterium | reverse complement strand
GTACCTGTTGGCGCTTCCGGGCGGCTGGCTCGCCGACCGGCTCATCGGCCAGCGCCGAGCGGTCATGTGGGGCGGTATCATCATCGCCTGCGGCCACTACAGCATGGCCGCAACCCCGATGAGTATCGGCTTCTTCTACGGCGGGCTGATCCTCATCGTGCTGGGCACCGGCCTACTGAAGCCCAACGTGAGCGCCATCGTCGGAGATCTCTACCCGGAGGGCGGAGCGCGCCGCGACGCCGGCTTCTCGATCTTCTACATGGGGATCAACATCGGCGCCTTCGTCGCCCCCCTGATCTGCGGCTCCCTCGGTGAGAAGATCGATTGGCACCTCGGATTCCTTGCGGCGGGAGTCGGCATGATCCTCGGGCTCATCCAATACCGGCTCGGCTGGGGCTATCTGGGCGATGCCGGCAAGTTCCGAGAGGAAGCCCGGGACACGAGATCGCAGGCGACTCGCCAACTCATATTCGGCGTGGCCTTCGTCGCCGTGATCGCGATCGTGCTGTATGTCTTGGGCACCAGGGGAACGATCAATATCACGCTGGAAGGCGCGGCGCAGGCCACGGGCGTGATCATTTTGGCGATCGCGGTCCTGTTCTTCGCGTCGGTCCTCTCGTTCGGCGGGCTGGACTCGGTCGAGAAGAAGCGCGTCGTCGTCATCTTCATCCTGTTCCTCGGTGCCTCTATCTTCTGGGCCGGATTCGAGCAGGCCGCCTCGTCGCTCAACCTGTTCGCCGAGCGGCTCACCGACCGTAACGTGTTGGGGTGGGAGGCGCCGGCCAGTTGGCTGCAGTCGATCAACCCGCTGTTCATCATCACCCTGGCGCCCGTGGTCGGCTGGCTGTGGGTGTGGCTGGACAAGCGGGAAAAGGAGCCTTCCCTTCCCTTGAAGTTCGGACTCGGCCTGCTGCTGCTCGGCGTCGGGTTCCTCGTCATCGCGTGGGGCGCGACCTACACGGTCCAGGGCCAGCTCGTCAGCCCCGGCTGGTTGGTTTCGACCTACTTCCTCCACACGGTCGGCGAGTTGTTCCTGAGCCCGGTGGGCCTGAGCAGCATCACGAAGCTCTCGCCGCCCAAGTTCGTGGGCCAGATGATGGGCACCTGGTTCATGGGTGCCGCACTCGGCAACCTGGTTGCAGGCCTCGTGGCCGGACAATTCGAGACCCTGCCGCTACCGGAGTTGTTCTTCACGGTGGCGATCAGCGTGGGGGTGATGGGCGTGCTGTTCGTCCTGGCCGCCCGGCCCATCCGGAAGTTGATGGGCGGTGTGCACTAGACTGCCGCGTTTACCTGGCCGCGGCACGGGCCGCTGGCCGCGCAGGATCCGTCCAGGGCCGGTCTCCCAGTGGAGGCCGGCCCTTGTCAAAGCTACCCCACTGGTGACAATTCCTGTGGGAACCGGTACGCAGCGAACTTTCGGACAGGTGACGCACGGTGATCATTTCCAGTGGCGTAGGGCCGTTCGACGAGCGGATCGGCGGGCTCAGGGCCGGGGGGCTCTATCTCCTGGCCGGCGCCCCCGGAGCGGGCAAGCTTCCGTTCCTGCTGCAGTTCCTCGCGGCCGGCCTCGAGGCGGACGAGCGGCTGGCATTCCTTGGCGGACATTCCCCGGACGAACTGTTCGAGCAGGCTCGGCACTGGGGACTCGAGGGACTTGAGCGCGCATGGCGCGAGGGCCGGCTCAGTGTGCTGGGTTACAGGGGCGAATACCCCCGCCGGATTCTCGAGGCGGCGAGCCCGGAAGAAGCCTTCGGAGAGCTTGCGGAGGCCCTCGACGGACCGGTGAGCCGGCTGGCGGTCGACCCGGGGACTCTGCTCTGGGAAACGAGGGAGGGTACGGCCATGGCCGGGTCGTTTCTTCAGTGGCAGGAGTCCTCCGGTACCACCGTTGCGGCGACGGCCGTCGCGAACCTGAACGAGAATCTGCCTCGCTCAACGGATTGGGTGATTCAGCGCGCCGCAGGCGTGTTCCACTTCGTCCGCCTGTCGAGTGGCCTGCGCGAGATCACGGTTCACCGGATCCGCCCGCCGATGGAGGACCCGGGTTCCATCACCGTCGAGGCACGACCAGGGCTGGGACTCACGCGGCCGGCCAGGGGACCGCGCCGGCGGACTGGAGACATCCCCCACGGCGATCGCCGGCGACTGATTCTGCTGCGCATGACAGAGGCGGTCACCCGGGACGTCGAAGGTTGGCTGAGCCGGGAGTACGAGGTGCGCGACACGCGGGACCCCGCGGAGGTGATCTCGTTGCTGCAGGCCGAGACCTGGGGCGGTGTGTGCATTGCCGTCGAAAGGTCGGGCATCGAGGAAGCTATCGAGACCTGCCGCGCTATTCGGCCGCTGCTGGCCGGAGCGATCGTCGTTCTTTCCCGGGGACAGCTCCGATCTTCCGATCGAGCCCGGGCCATGGAGGCCGGAGCCGACGACATTCTCCGCCAGGACGTCGTCCTCCGGGAGCTCACGTCCCGTTTTCGGAGGGCCGCCGCCGTTGTGGCCGGTGACCGCGACCTCTCGAACCGCTCCGACAGACCTCGACCGATTCCCGACTTGATCGCGACAGGAGTATTCAAGGCCGAAGTGGGACAGCGCCTGGTGTCACCTTCGCTGGGATACCTGACGCTGATACTGGTGCCGGAGAGTGTAGGGCCGGACGTGCTCGAAGCGCTTCGCTCGAGCGTCCGGTTGGAGGCCGGTGATTTCGTGGGGCTCGTGGATGGCGGGTACGGCGTAGTTCTGCAGGACGCGCGTGGACGACACGCACGCATCTACATGGAGCGTGCGCTGCGGTCGCTGGATCCTTCAGCCGGTGCCCCGGAGGTCGGAATCCTGACCAGCCCCGAGGAGGCGGACGAGATCCGGGCGGCGCTGGGTGCCTGAGAACTCCACCTGGCTGCCCGGAGGGATCTGAATGAACATCGTCGATCTGGTGACCACGGTCATCGTGGTCACCATCGTGGTTTCGCTCGCCGCGGCCCTGGCAGCGTACGTGGCCCGAAGGCTGCGACGCGCCCACCGAACGGAACCCGAGCGAACTGGCGAAGTGGGTTCCCGGTACTTCGTGCGATACTCGCCCGAAAGGCGATCGGACAAGCGACCCTGACCGGTTCGCCAAACCCGTACTTGTCACGGCGGAAATCGAGCGCGACCTTACTCGCTCGCGCCGTCCGGGCCACCAGGGGCCCGGCCCCATCGGAGCGGAGGTTGCGTTGGGCGAAAAGGACATCCGGATAGAGCTGGACAGCTCCGATCTCAGGGTATTTACCCAGGCTTTGCTGCGGGACGTGCGGGCGCTGGACCAGCTTCTGCACGGAGACATGATTGAGTCCGGGGTGAGGCGGATCGGGCTGGAGCAGGAGCTTTTCCTGGTGGACGACATGTGGCGTCCCGCCCCCGTCGCGGTGGAGGCGCTCGAGCGAATCGACGACCCACGCGTCACCAGCGAGATCGGCCGGTTCAACCTCGAATTCAACCTCGACCCTCTGCTGTTTGGCGGTAACTGCCTGCGGCTGATGGAGAACCGGCTCAACGAACTGCTGGAAAAGGTCCGGCATACGGTTCGCGATCTCGGCGCTGAGGTGGTTCTCGCCGGCATTCTGCCGACGCTCAGGAAGTCCGACCTTTCCGTCGACAACATGGTGCCGGCGGACCGATACTACGCCCTGAACGACGCTCTGACCCGGCTTCGCGGCAGTAACTACGAACTTCGCATCAAGGGCACTGACGAGCTTCGGGTCACCCATGACTCGGTGATGCTGGAGGCGGCGAACGCCAGTTTCCAGGTACATTTTCAGGTCGGACCCGAGGAATTCGCCCGCCTCTACAACATCGCCATGGCGGTGACGGGGCCGGTGCTGGCGGCGGCCGTGAACTCTCCACTCATGCTGGGCCGACGACTGTGGGCAGAGACTCGAATCGCGGTGTTCCAGCAGTCTGTGGACACGCGAAGTCCCATCTCCGAAATCCGGGACGTTCCCGCGCGCGTGAGCTTCGGGCGGGAGTGGGTCGACGAGTCCGTCATCGAGATCTTCAAGTCAGACGTATCCCGATTCCACGTGCTTCTGGGCCGGGAGATCGATGAGGATCCGTTCGAAATGATGAGCGAAGGGCGGGTTCCGAGTCTCAAGGCCCTCCAGCTGTTCAACAGCACCGTATACCGGTGGAACCGTGCCTGCTACGGGGTGGCTAACGACGTCGCCCACCTGAGGATCGAGAATCGTGTCTTGCCGTGCGGCCCATCGGTCCGCGACGAGGTGGCGAACGCCGCGTTCTGGTTCGGCCTTCTCAGCGGCCTGGCCGAGGAAGTGGATGACGTGCGGGAGGTGATCGCGTTCGACTCGGTGTACACGAATTTCCTGTCCGCCGCGCGACTTGGTCTGGAGGCCCATCTCACGTGGTTCGACGGCGAGCCGGTCACGGCACAGGCGCTGATCTGTGACACCCTGCTGCCGCTCGCTCGCCGGGGGCTGCAGACGCGAGGGATCGATGCCGCCGACATCGAGCGGTACCTCGACACGGTCGAGGCTCGAGTCGACTCGAGACGGACCGGCGCCCGGTGGCAGCTCAATTCACTCGCCAGCATGGGCGAGAAGGGTACCCTTGAGGAACGTATGGCGGCGCTGGTCGCGGCCACGGTGGAGCGTCAGCGACACGCCCGGCCGGTTCATGAATGGGGCCGCGCGGAGCTGGACGAGGCAGGGAGCTGGAAGCCCAGCTACCTGCGGGTCGAGCAGTACATGTCCACCGACCTCCTGACGGTGAACGAGGACCAGGCCATCGATCTGGTCGCGAACCTGATGGACTGGCACCGCATCCACCACGTTCCGGTCGAGGACAACGAACACCGACTCGTCGGTCTCGTATCTCATCGGCCGTTGCTGCGCTTCCTCGCCAGCGACGAGGGTCGGGGGGAGGATAGCCCCATTCCCGTCAGCCGCGTGATGGTCACCGACCTGGTCACGGCCGGCCCCGAAACGACGACGCTCGAGGCCATCGACTTGATGCGGGAGCACCGGATCTCGTGTCTTCCAATCGTCAAGGAGGACCGGCTCATCGGAATCGTCACCGAGCACGACTTCATGCGCATCGCGGGTACGCTTCTCGAGGAGATGCTGCGCGAGTGAGCCGAGTCGTCAGCTCACCGGAGAGATCCGGTCCGGAGGCACATCGCCAGGCAGATCTGCGGTTGTCGGGGAGAGACGGTCTCGAAAGCGAACGCATCATCGGCCGATATGGCACCCTGCCGGGCCCCCGCCTCATCTGCCTCGGGGGCCTGCACGGGAACGAACCCGCCGGGGTGCTGGCCCTTCGGCGCGTGCTCTCCACCCTTCACGAAACAAAGCCTCCCTTCAACGGCCAGATCGTCGCGATCGCGGGCAACATCAGGGCTCTGCGGGCAGGCCGCAGGTTCCTGGAGAGAGACCTGAATCGCGGCTGGAGCCCACGGGGCATGCAGAGGGCGGAAACGTCCCCGGGGGCGCCGGCAGAGGACGGCGAACAGGCGCAACTGATAGCCGTGCTCCGGAAGGAACTCGAGGGAGATCGTTCCGGCATCAATGTTATCGACCTGCACACCACGTCTGCGGATGGCCCTCCGTTTCTCACTCTCGCCGACACGATTCGGAACCGGGCGTTCGCCCGACGTATTGGCCTTCCCCTGGTCCTGGGAATCGAGGAGCAGATCAACGGCGCGCTGCTCGAAGTGATCACGACTGCCGGGCCCGTGACGATGGGTATCGAGGCCGGGCAGCATGACGATCCGGTATCCGTGGATCACCATGAGCGTGCCGTATGGATGGCCCTTATCGCGGGCGGCCATCTCGCGGAAGAAGACCTGCCGGAAGCCGAATCGATGCGGGAAGCCCTCGGGGAGGCCTCGCGCGACCTGCCCATGATCTTCGAGGTCCGCTACCGGAAGCCGGTGGACGACGGCGACGGTTTCACGATGCGACCCGGATACCTGAACTTCCAGAGGATATCAGCCGGCGAGGTCGTCGGTCATGACCGCGATGGACCGGTGACGGCTCCAGAGGACGGTCGCATATTCCTACCACTGTACCAGGACCAGGGGGACGACGGGTTCTTCGTGGTCCGCGACGTACGCCCGGCGTGGCTACGCCTGTCCGCCGGGCTGCGCCGGCTGCGCATCTCGTCTCTCGCCCGGTGGCTGCCAGGCATCCACCCGGCCCGGCGCCGCGAGGATGTCCTGATCGTCGATCGGCGGGTCGCCCGCTGGCTGACCGCCGACGTGTTCCACCTCCTCGGCTACCGGAAGTCCCGGGTTACCCGCGGGTGGTACGTGTTCCGTCGGCGCTCGCACGACCTCAAAGTGTGATCCTGGACGCGAGGCAGGCCCGTCGGGTCATGCCAGGCCTGTCCGGATGGCCGGCGTCACCCCAGCGTTACGCGAATGGCCTCGACCAGGGTGTTCAGGTCTTCCTCCCCGTTGTAGACGTGCGGAGCCACGCGAATCGCACTTCCTCGCAGTGATACCGAGATGGAGCGGGCCTCCAGCTCGGGACCCAGGCGAGCAGGATCGACTCCTGCCGGGAGCCGAAGACCGAACAGGTGATTCCCCCTCCACATCTCGTCCTCAACCGTCACACCGAGCGAGACGGCTTCGGTGAGGGCGTCGCGCGTAATCGAACGACAGTACTCCTGGATCGCCTCCGGAGACCACGCCAGGATCCTCCGAATTGCCGCCAGCTGCATGGGAACGAGGATGAAGTTCGAACGTTCGCCGACGTCGTAGCGGGCCGCGCCCGGGCGGTAGTCATTCCTGTAGTCCCCTATACGCCGGAAGTCATCGCTGTCCGGCCGCGAGGTCCAGGTTTCCTCGAGGGGCACCCCGCCGTCGAACCGGCTCCCGTACCAGGCAAGCCCGAGGCTGTACGGACCGAGAAGCCACTTGTACCCCGCACACACGAGCGCATCGGGCTGTACGGCCGAGAGATCGAAAGGGACCGCGCCGACGGACTGCGTCCCGTCAATGACCAGAGCCGCCCCCAGCTCGCGGGCGCGCTTTCCCACTTCCTCGAGATCGAAGCGCGTTCCGTCCATCCAGTGGTAGAGTGGCACGGCCACCACTGACGTGGACGAGTCGATTGCCTCGAGAAGGGCTTCGTTCCAGGCCGCGCCTCGTGAGCCGGCCGTGACCGGAGCCTCCACCGTTCGCAGGACGAGTTCCCGCTCATCGGCCAGCCGACGCCATGGGTACACGTTGCTGGGAAACTGCTCGGCGAGAATGACGACGTTCGACCCGCGCGGAGGGTTCAGATTGCGAGCCACGGTCGTGATTCCGTAAGAAACGGAGGGTACGATCGCCACGCGCTCCGGATCCGGCGCTCCGATCAGCGAGGCGAAAGCATCACGCAGGCGATCGCTGTCCTCGAAGAAGTCCCGGGGCGCGGTCTCGAAGGGCGTGCGCTTGCGACGCATGCCTTCGATCCCCGCCTCTTCCACCTCTCGAAGCAGCGGAGACATGAAAGCGCAATTCAGGTAGTGAACTCCCGCCGGAATATGGAAACCGTGCGTCTGTCGGCTGAGAGCCTCCGGCGTGTTCACCGGCACCACCTCCGGCGACTCACAGACTGACCTCGCGGCCCTCCCTGGCCGACTGATAGCAGGCCTCGAGAACCTCGATCAGCCGGACCTGATCTTCCTGGGCATCGTACG
>JAUVPT010000204.1 GCA_030598525.1 Gemmatimonadota bacterium | reverse complement strand
TCGGAGAGGCGGCCTCTTCCTGCGCGGTCGCCCGGAGCGATCACGATCGCCTCCGATCATGGGGCGCTGGTAGAGGGGTTCGAGTGGGCCAGGGACGCGGCCCTCGGCTACGCGCGGGAGGGCGACCCGGTCGGCAAGTGGTTCGAGGCGGCGCTGCCGGGTCGAGAGGCGTTCTGCATGCGAGACGTTTCTCACCAGACAGAGGGAGCGCTGGCCCTCGGGCTGTACGACCACACGTTGATCATGATGCGAAAGTTCGCCGCGAGCATTGCGGCGTCGCGTGACTGGTGCGGGTACTGGGAGATCGACCGCTACGACAGACCGGCTCCCGTGGACTACCGCAGCGACGAAGACTTCTGGTACAACCTTCCGGCGAACTTCGATGTGGTGCAGGCGAGCGAGCGAGCCTGGGAGTGGACAGGAGACAGCGCCTGGCTCAATGACCCGTCCCTGGCGGAGTTCTATCGCCGCAGCCTCGGTGACTACGTCGAGCGCTGGGACGCGGATGGGGACGGGATCATGGAGAGTCCGGAGTCAGCCGGGATCCGTGGCATCCCCACTTATTGGGAGGGAAAAGGACCGCGGCCGGCAACCGGCGGAGATCTGGTGGCCGCGCAGTACGCCGCGAATCGCGCATACGCGAGGATGATCAGGGCCCGTGACCGACCGGGAGACGTCAATGGGGCGGAGGGATTCGAGAACGAGGCGAACCGGCTGCGCGGTCTGTACAACGAACGATGGTGGAGCGCCGAACGCGACCGATTCTACGGGGCGATTCTTCCGAACGGATCGTTCGACACGACATACGTTCCCGCGATGCAGATCTTCCCGCTGTACTTCACGATCGTCGACCCTGCGCGTGCCGAGCGGCTGTTCGAGGGGCTCGAGCCGGGAGTGAACGTCGAGGAAAACTCATATCTGGCCGAGGCCCACTACCGATACGGCCGCGACGCCGAAGCGTTCGAGTTCCTGCTCGCTCAGATGGACCCCGGACTCGAGCGGCGAGAGTATCCCGAGAACCCCTTCACGGCCGTCAGCGGCGTGGTTCGGTGGCTGGCGGGCGTCCGGCCCCTGGCGTCCGCGCGGATGGTGGAGACCCGATCACGACTGCCGGGAGAGGTGGAATGGCTCGAGCTGTCTGACGTCCCGGTCCTCGATGGATCCCTTCGATTGCGGCATGAGGGGCGCACATCGACCCGCCTCACGCTCCAATCGGGAAGCTGGGCCCGGTGGCGTGCCGTGTTCCCAGGCCTACGCGACACCCTGTTCGTGGACGGAGAACCGGTCGCCGCGACCCATCGCCGGACGATGATGGGCGAAGTCGAGAGCTTCGTGGTGCTGGATCTGCAGAAGAGAGAGACCCGAACCGTCACCGTCTCCCGAGACTGACAGACGGACGATCCGGATCTGAAGAGGTTTTTCAGCAGCCTGCTAAAACAGCTCCGTCTGGGTCTGCATCGGTTCCATGCACTGCGGGTCGTCGTTGGCCACGTAGTTGACCCGTGTCGTTACCGGAAAGAACTGGATGTCCTCTTCTTCGTGCGCTTTCAGGAGCGGGTCCAACTCCCACGGGATCGTGTCCGGGTCCATCCACAGGTCATAATGCTCGGGCTTGACGATCACGGGCATGCGGTCATGCAGGTCACGCAGGGCCTCGTTCGCCTCGGTCGTGAGGATCACACAACTCTCGACGGTGTGCCCGTCCGCCGCTTTCCATCGGTCCCACAGCCCGGCGAAGCCGAATGGTCGGCCATCGGACAGCCCGATCCAGTACGGCTGCTTTTTTCGCCCGGTCGCATGCCACTCGTAGAAGCCATCTGCCACGACCAGGCAGCGGCGCTCCCGGTACGAATCCCTGAACGAAGGCTTCTCGACCACCGTTTCGGATCGCGCGTTGATCAAGGGCTGACCCGTACCGACCTCCCGGGCCCAACGAGGGACGAGCCCCCACCGCATCCGGGCGGCCTCACGGGGGACGGGTGACCCGGTGGGGGCCAGGTGCAGCCCGGGGTGTTCCCTGAGACCGGGAGGCGCGCGCACCACGTCCACCTCCTGCGTAGGCGCGATGTTGAATCGAGGCTCTACGGCAGGGGTTTCGTCGAGGCGGAACAGCGCCGCCCAGTCACTGGCCGGAGTGGCGAGTGTATACCGACCACACATGCGAACAAACATACTCCCCCTCGAGGCCGTGCGCTAAGAAATGTCGTGCCGACCGACACGGGGAACCCCGCCTGCCCCGCAGGGTTTGTAGAGATGACGAGGATGGACTAACTTTGGCAGCGCCTGAGTCTAACGGGCGATCGAGGCTCGATCGAAAGCGCGGTCGTTGAATCGAATCGGGAGTATCGGGATGAGTGAGAGAATGGGTGTCGAGAAGCGGTATCGGGCGGCCCTCGCAGCCGGCCTCGTGGTGGTGGTGGCCCTTCAGGCGGCCCTCTTCGCCTGGGGCAGCGCCGCAGACGCCGACGCGGAGCAGTCCGAGCGGTCGGTGGCCCAGCTCGTCGATATGCCGGAGAACGACGCCCCGCTGGCGGACGTGGCTCAAGTCCTGACGCCCGAGCCGGAGGAAGAATCTGCGCCGAAGCGGGCCGACGTCCTGACGATGGCAGCGATTCCGTCGATTCCCAGGCTCACCGCCGCCATGGCGAACGCCGTGCAGCCGGTGATGTTCATGGAGAACCTGGACGAGCCGGAGGCCGTAGAAAATCCGGCCGTATCGTACGCCTCGGCCTCCGATTTCATCGTGCCGGGAACGGAGAACGCGCAGCCGCTTCGTCCGATCGACGACCGGCCGGTGTCCGTGCTCGCGGCAATCGGCGGATCGGGCCGGGGAATGGGAATCGGGGGAGACGGCCCGCATTGCCTGCCGGGCGAGGGTCGTCCGCGGATGTTCACGCGGAGCCAGGTAGTATCCGGCGCCCCGTCGATGCTTCCGCGCATGTAACGATCCGAGTGGAACGGCCGCGGTCTCGTGGTCTGAAAGCAGGGATCTGAAGGGCCGGCTCGCGCCGGCCCTTTCTTATTGCCGGTCTTCGGCTCTCGGCGCCGCTCCGCCGGGCGCCGTATCCTGCGCGGCGCCTTCCGGTGCCGGGTCATCCTGTCCGACCAGTCCGCGCAATACGTCGAGTCCGCGCTCCCGGACTTCGGCTTCGCCCGATTCAAGGGCCTGTCGCGCGGCATCTTCCAGCACGTCCCGGGACGATTCCTGCATGGCATCCGGATCCAGCTCGAAGCGAGGATCCGACGCCTGGCCGGTAAGCCGCAGGGCTAGTTCCAGGGCTCCGCCGGCCCGCATGTAGCGATCGATCACCTCTCCAGCGCCCCCGGCCGCCGAGGTCGCCATGCGGGCCAACGTCGAATCGGGCCGCACGAGAGCGCCGAGATCCAATGTTCCCCCGAAACCCAGGGCGCCCTGCAGCTCCGCGACCAGCTCCGAGCCGCTGAAGTTGCTCCCATCGAGCACGATCAGGCCTTCCCGAATGAGGAACGGCGAGTACCAGCGGTCGAACCGAAGGTCCCGCACCCCTTCCAACCGGAGGAAGCGCAGCAGTCCTTCCGTCAGAGCGTTCGACGCGATTCGACCATCCAGGATCTCGAAGCGACCGATCCCGCTCAGAGCCCGGGTTACCGGGAGAGCCAGCGAGTCCAGTCCGCCTTCGAGCGTGAGGTTCATCGTGAGCGACCCGGAGATCAACTCGCCAAGGGGGGAATTCTGCGCCAGGTACTGTTCCGCGCGCACTCCCTCCAGGGACACGTCAAGCCGGAACGGCTCCGAGTCCACGGCTCCCAGCCGGAGGGTTCCGCGCGCCGAACCCGTCCCTCCGTATGCGAAGAAACGGGACTCCGCGAGATCGACCTGGTCGCGTTCCAGGAGGAGAAGACCCTCCACGCCTGAAACCCGATAGGGAAGACGAATCACCGAATCCACCCGGAAGGCCACCTGGCCCGTGACGGGAAGGGGTCCGGGGCGACGGAGCTCGCGCTCGACCGCCCAGTCCTCGGGCGCTCGACCGTTAAGCAACCGGTCGGCCAGGCGGGCCCATGCTATGCGGCCATATCCGACCTCCTCCTGGGCCGGGCCGAAGAGAGCATCGAGATCGAGCACGGGTCCACTCAGCGATGCGTCGATCGCCGGCGTTCGCGGCGCTTCAGCCAGTGGTCCCAGCAGGTCGCTTGCCGTGCCCGACGTTTGCACGGGATCCCCCGCCACGACCACGGTGACGCCTTCCCACAGTGCGCTCGTGCCCTCGAGCCTCACCACGGCCGACGGGACCTCCACAGGCCTGACCAGCGACCCGCCCGTGATCTCCAGCCCCTCGAGTCCGAGTTCCCCG
>JAUVPT010000296.1 GCA_030598525.1 Gemmatimonadota bacterium | reverse complement strand
GACGCCAGCCTGAAGCGACTGGGCACCGACTACATCGATCTGTACTGGGTGCACGCGTGGGACTTCACGACTCCCACGTCGGAGGTCATGCGGGCGCTCGACGACATGGTTCGCGCCGGCAAGATCCTCCATGTCGGGGTCTCGGACACTCCGGCCTGGATCGTCTCACGCGCCAACACGTTGGCGGAGCTTCGCGGGTGGAGCCCGTTCGTCGCCCTCCAGCTGCGGTACAGCCTGATCGACAGGACGGCCGAGCGCGACCTGATCCCCATGGCTCGTGCCATGGACATGGCCGTCACGCCGTGGAGCATCCTCGGGGCCGGGACCCTGACCGGGAAATACAGCCGCGGTGCGTCGCCGGCGGAGGGCCGTGCGAAGGAAGGCGCGGCGACGGACGAGCGGAACCTGCGCATCGCTGACGCGGTGGTCGACATCGCGGAGGAGATCGGTTGCACTGCGTCACAGGTCGCGGTGAGCTGGGTGCGGCAGCAGCACGGCGTCATCGTGCCGCTCGTCGGGGCCCGCAACCTGGCGCAGCTCTCAGACAATCTCGCCGCGCTCGACGTCACGCTGGACGAAGAGCACCTGGCGCGCCTCGACGACGTGAGTCGGACCGAGCCCGGCTTCCCGCATGATTTCCTGGCCTCGGATCCGATCCGGGACATTGTGTTCGGCGGCACATGGGACCAGATCGACAATCACCGGGCGAGGCACTCCGGGGCCTGACGGAGAGCGAATCAGATAGCCGGCAGAGCCTCAAGCGCTTCGACGTTGGCGCGCATCGCGTCCAGGTAGTCGCCTGACGCCGGACGGTTGCCGACAGGGGCGAACACCACACTACCGACGCCGTAATCGCCGGCAAGGCGTGCGCGCGTTTCGTCCAGCGGGCGACCTTCCCAAAGCATCCAATCCGCGGAATGTCCCTGCATCAGGGCAGCCAGGTCGCGCCACCCACCCGCAGTCGGCACTTCATCCGGCTCGAAGTGCACGCTTCGCAGGTTGAGCTCGTAGCGTCGGGCCAGGTACTGATACACGGGGTGGGAGGCCAGCAGGGCCTGGCCCGCCCGCCCCGTCGCCCACGCCTCCAGCCGGCCGTCGATCTCGATGAGATCAGCCTCCAGGGCCTCGAACCCGGCCTGCAACTCCGCCTCTGTCCCCGGCAACTGCTCGGCGAGTACGTCCCGGATCGCCCGCGCATGCTCGATCGCGAGCTGCGGGTCGAGCCAGGTCGTGAACGCCACGTTCTCGTGCTCGTGCTCACCCTCGGGACCGTGGGTGTGGACGACGGCGTCCTCGGCGATCACGTACAGCTCTTCGAAACCGGAGGACGTGTTCACCAGCTTCGACTCCGGAAGCGATGTCCGGGTCACCCAGCTCTCGTAGCCCGCTCCGTTGAGGAGAATCAGGTCCGCCCCCTGGTAGGAGGAGATCACCTCGGGAGACGGGGTCCAGAAGGCCGGATCGACTCCGGGAGGAGCCGGAAACTCGACACGCACATGGTCTCCCCCGATTCGCTCCGCGAAATAGGCCAGCGGGTAGTTCGCGGTATAGACTACGAGCCCGTCCGCCGCCTCCGCGACCGGGGCGTCGGCCCCGGCTTCGACATCGGTCTCCGGGGCGGAACCGCCGCACGCCGCGATGCCGAACGTCAGCGCCATCACGGCAGTCATTGTTCTCGACATCATGGTCTCGTCCTCCTTCGTCTCACCGGATCAGGGCCCGGATGATCACGTCTCCGTAGCGTTGGGTCAGGAATGTCAGCAGGAGAGCCAGCATCACGCCTGCGGCCAGCACCGCGACGATCTCCGACGTCATGACCGTCGCCACGGCGGCGCGCGACCCTCCGATCTTGAACAGCGTCTCGCGTTCGCGCCGACGCAGCCGCAGCGACAGGGCGAACACCAGGAATGCGGTGGCGAGGGTGGCCAGGCCGACCGTGACGGCCCCGGCGATCACGAACTTCTCAACGGTGAGAATCGTGTCCAGGAGCTCGTTCATCACCTCGGACGGGCTGACGACCTGGCTCAACTCGGCGGTTTGATAGCGCCCCTGCAGCAGGGCCGACGACCGCTGGTCCGGTGGCACGACGACCACAGCGGTGAGCGGGAAATCGGACAGGTCGCCATGAAAGTGGAAGCTGTCGATGTTGTCCGGCGTGATCTCGTTGAACTGCATCACGGATGCGTTGCCGACGACCACGTTTCCCTCGCGGCGCAGTACTCCCGCAGCCGCCTCGGGCTGGGAAAGGTCCTGGTGCCCGTGCCCCAGACCCTCGATCACCCAGGCCGTCTTCACGTCCACGAATACCGCTTCGTCGTCGGCGCTGTCGGAGAACTCGAGCACCCCGACCACCGGCATCCGAAGCGGATACACACCGGCGATGTCGAACACGCTCTCGGGTGACGAGATCACGTGGTCGCCCGGCCCTGCGCCGAGCCTCTCCGCAGCCCGTGACCCCAGGACGGCTTCGCCCAGCACGGCCATCTGCCGTCCTTCGGCCAGCCTCAACCCGCGGAACTCGAAGTACTCCAACGCCGTGCCTACGATCGGCTGATCCCGGACACGGAACCGCACGTACATCGGAATCGCCTGGGCCAGATCGGTGTCAGTGACCTCCGAGGCAGCCGCATAGGTGGTCCGGGCGGGCACGTCAGAGCTGAAGTAGAGCGTGTTGAGCGTGAGCTCGGTGGGACTTCCCTTCGCCCCGATCACCAGGGGGGTCGCCTCCGCACGAGCCGTGAGCTGCCGCGAGCTCTGGTTCACGATCACCCGCAGTCCCACCGGCAGAAAGACGATCAGCGTGATCGCGGCCACCAGGATCGCCGTCTTCACCCGGTGAAACGCCAGGTAGCGCCAGGCAAGGTAGAGCGTGTCCATCATGCCGGACCGCTGAACGCGTGGAAGTCCCGGAAATCCACTACCCTGCCGAAACGCGGCAGGATCTCGTGGTCGTGCGTCACGCTTACCAGGGTGGTGCCACTCTCCGTCACGTAGTCGAACAGGATATCCAACACCCGCTCGCGGTTCACCGGATCGAGGTTCCCTGTCGGCTCGTCGGTGAGAAGGAGCGGCGGGTCGGTGAGCACGGCTCGGCATACGGCCACCCGCTGCCGCTCGCCCTGCGACAGGCGCCGTGGGTGACGGTTCAGCTTATCGGATATTCCGACCCGTTCGGCCAGGGCCCGGGCGCGATCGCGGACCGACGCGTTGAGGTCGAGCGCCGCGTGGATCCGGTACGGGAGGAGAATGT
>JAUVPT010000060.1 GCA_030598525.1 Gemmatimonadota bacterium | reverse complement strand
GCAATCGGCAATCCGTGCGCCGGTTCGCCGATCGGCGGATCCCGCCCGAGATTCTGCTTCGGGTCCTCGAGTGCGCGCGGCACGCACCGTCGGCCCGGGAGGACCAACCCTGGCGCTTCGTCGTCGTACAGGACGCGCTCACGCGCCACCAGATCGCGCGTGCCGTGTTTCAGGGCGATCTGATCCGTACGGCTCCGGCCCTGATCGTCGGCTGCGCAAGGGTCCATTCCAACATCGCGGGTAGTGGCCGGCCGAGCCATCCGATCGACCTTGCCGCGGCGACGGAGGCGATGGTCCTCGGGGCCGCGGACATGAGCCTTGCTACGGCCTGGATCACGGGATTCAGGGAAGGCGAGATCCGCGAGGTGCTGGGCATTCCAACCGATGTGCCCGTGGTGACCCTTCTGGCCCTCGGGTACCCGGACGGTTTCCAACGCCTGCCGGGGAGGCGAGCCGAAGAAGTGAGCATCTCGTGGGATCGGTGGAACGCCACCGGTGGCGGCGGGGAGCAGTGAAAGCACGGGGTGCGTTGGGTCACCGTCTTGTCCGGTGGGTTCTGTCGTCGTGCCTGGCGACCGTTCTGGTCGCCCCGCCTCTGCTCGCCCAAGAGGTCACTTTCCATCCTCGTAAGGGGAACGCACTCGACCTCCGTCTTGCGGACTTCCTGGCCGAAAGGGACGCAGAGGTATGGATGCGGGACACGGTCGTGTCCGCTGATCGTCACGTGGCGGGCGACCTGCTCGTGCTCGAGGCGCAGGTACGACTGTCCGGATCGGTCGACGGCGACATCTACGTCGTCGACGGAGACCTGTTCCTGAGACCGGGAGCGCACGTATCGGGCGACATCGTGGTCCTGAGCGGAGGCTATCACGGATCCGGAATGGCTACGGTAGACGGAGACGTGACGTGGCGCCCGGCGGAGCGCTACTCGGTTCTGCCATCCGGGGGAGGGTTCGAGATTCATCCAGTGGTGGACGTGCCTGATGTCGTTGATCTACATGGGTTGTACGGCTTTGAGGTTCCCACCTACCAGCGCGTCGATGCGGTAACCGTGGCCTGGGGGATTACACTACGGGCGGCCACCTGGGCGTGGAAACCCACGCTCGAGCTGGTGGGGCGGTACCGCTCCGGGCAGGGCGAGTTGGAAGGCACGGTGCGTCAGTTCTGGCACCCGGGCCCGGTGGAATTCGGCGTCGAGGCGGAGCGCGCCACACACACGAACGAGGAGTGGATCCGTGGAGGCGTGTCCAATTCGCCTTCCTACCTGTTCATCGGTGATGACTTCAGGGACTACTACGGAGCCGATCGCGTCGCGTTCGTCCTGCGTGGAAGTGGGGATCGGTGGTGGACTCCGATGGTCCGGGTGGAGTGGGAGGATGCCTGGAGTCGCAGGGCAGGGGATCACTTCACGCTATTCGGGTCGGACACGGTGAGAGAAAACCCGCCGGTCGACGATGGCAGTACCTGGAGCGCTGCACTGGCCGTCTCGGCGGACCGCCGCACGGGAGAGACTGGACGGCTGGCAGGGAAGGTCCTCCTGGAGGGGGCTGACTCCACGCTGGCCGGTGACTTCTCGTATTTGCTCGGAGAGGTGACCGCCCGATGGCGCACTCCGGGTTTCGGAGCCCACGAGTTGGACCTCTTCGCCCTGGCGAGGGGTGACCTGGCGGGCACGCTCCCCGGTCAGCGATGGACCGGATTCGGCGGCCGGGCGACGCTTCCGACGTTTGACGTGATGGAATTCAGGGGACCCCGCGTGGTCTACGGGCACGTCGGGTACGCGATTCCGCTCGAAGCGTTGCGGGCCGGCCCTCTGGGTGCTCCAGGCGTTTTCGCCCGGGCGGGCATGGGACGGGCCTGGGAAGCTGGCCAGTCGGTTGACTGGCGCGTCAATCTCGTGGCGGGGCTCAGGTTCTGGCTGCTGGAGGGTGGGATCGCGTGGGACCCCGATGCAAGCGAATCGCGCGGCTACGCGATCTTCAGATTCCCGGGGGATCTCTGATCGGGACCTTTGACATCAGCTTCCGGCACGGATTACTTTACGGAGCGTGAATTTACCGCCGTCACGCATCCGCTTTCGGCCCATCGTGGCCGCCTCTGCCTCCGGGCAAGAACCGTGCGTCGACGTCTCTTCCACAGCCGTGTTCCCCGTCCAGGGCAAGATCTGTCGGGGCAACGCAATACAGACCCGAAAGTGAGAGTCAATGCCTGACACGCCATCGGCGGATACGAAGTACATTTTCGTCACTGGGGGAGTGGTTTCCTCCCTCGGCAAGGGAATCGCGGCGGCGTCGATCGGCCGATTGCTCGTCGAGCGAGGACTCGCAGTGACGATTCAGAAATTCGATCCGTACATCAACGTCGATCCCGGCACGATGTCGCCGTTCCAGCACGGCGAGGTGTACGTAACGGACGACGGAGCGGAGACCGACCTGGACCTTGGTCACTACGAGAGGTTCATCAACGAGTCATTGTCGCAGGCGAACAATGTCACGACCGGCCGAATCTATCAGAACATCATCACCAAGGAGCGCAGGGGAGATTTTCTGGGTGCGACGGTCCAGGTCATTCCGCACGTAACCGACGAGATCAAGTCCTACATCCAGATGCTGTCTCCAGGCCATGACGTGGTCATTACCGAGGTCGGGGGCACAGTCGGCGACATTGAATCACTTCCGTTCCTCGAAGCGATTCGCCAGTTCCGGCAGGACGTGGGCTGGAAGAACACGGTCCTGATTCACCTGACGCTTGTTCCGTACATCGCGGCTGCCGGTGAACTCAAGACGAAGCCGACGCAGCATTCGGTGCGTGAGTTGATGGAGATCGGACTTCAGCCCGACATCCTGGTGTGCCGCACGGAGTGGCCTCTTCCCGAGGAGGTTCGCAGGAAGGTCGGTCGTTTCTGCAATGTGGACATCCGGGACGTGATCGAAAGCCGCGACATGGACACGATCTATGAAGTGCCTCTCCGGTTCCGCGAACAGCGCCTGGACGACCGTATCATCGATCACCTCGGGCTCGAGACCCCCGATCCGGACCTGGGCGCGTGGGAGACGATGGTCGAGCGCATCAAGCACCCGGGGTCGGGGGAGGTGCGAGTCGGCGTGGTCGGCAAGTACACGTCCCTGGTGGACTCTTACAAGTCCATCCAGGAGGCCTTGATACACGGGGGGATCGCCAACGACGTCGGTGTGCGGATCGACTGGCTCTCCTCCGAGGCCATCGACTCCCAGGGGACGACGGCGCTGGCGCCGTACGACGCAGTGTTGATACCCGGTGGGTTCGGGCAGCGAGGCGTCGAAGGAATGGTCGATACGGTGCGCTACCTGCGCGAGGAGGGTGTGCCCTATCTTGGGATCTGTCTCGGTCTGCAATGCGCGATCATCGAACTGTCCAGGAACGTATGTGGATTGGAGGGCGCGGACTCGTCCGAGTTCGAGCCGGACACTCCACACCCCGTCATTTCGCTCCTGGATTCCCAGCTCAAGGTCACCATGAAGGGCGGAACGATGAGGCTCGGGGCCTACCCGGCTCACCTCGTAGAGGGCAGTCGGGTCAAGGCGATCTACGGCGAGGAGGAGGTTTCGGAGCGCCACCGTCACAGATACGAAGTGAACAACGAGTACCGCGATGCGCTGGCAGCGGCAGGAATGGTCTTCAGTGGCCTTTCGCCGGGTGGTGGTCTGGTCGAGATCATCGAGCTTCGGGATCACCCCTTCTTCGTGGCCACGCAGTTCCATCCGGAGCTCAAGTCCCGACCGACACGAGCGCATCCGCTATTCGCCGCTTTCATCTCGGCGGCCCTGGACTTCCGCCTGGGGCGTCCCGCGGAGACCGGCGAGGTCGAGGACCGGCCCGGCCTGGCTACGGCTGGCCGCGAATGAGCATCCTGGAGCCTGGTGGGCGGTTCCTGGTCATCGCCGGGCCCTGCCTGCTTGAAGACGATGCTCTCAACATCCGGGTCGCGGAGAGGGTGCGGGACGTGGCGGATCGCCTGGGGGTCTCTGCCATCTTCAAGGCATCCTTTGACAAGGCGAATCGCACAATCGCCTCGTCGCCTCGTGGACCGGGCCTGAGCGAAGGCCTGGAGCGCCTGGATGCCGTACGCCGCGCCACAGGCTTGCCCGTACTGACCGACATCCATGAACCGGCCCAGGCGCAGGCCCTCGGCCACGGCGTCGATGCCATCCAGATTCCGGCCTTCCTGTGCCGGCAGACCGACCTGTTGACGGCTGCCGGGAGCACCGGGCTTCCGGTCAACATCAAGAAGGGTCAATGGCTGGCTCCTGAAGACATGCGGTATCCGGTCCAGAAAGTGAGGGAGGCGGGTTCCGGCGGAGTCAGCGTGACAGAGCGGGGCACTGCGTTCGGCTACGGCCGCTGGGTGGTCGACATGCGCAGCTTCGCCATCATGCGGGAGACATGCGGTTGCCCGGCTCTGTTCGATGCCACGCACTCGGTGCAGTTACCGGGAGGCGGCGGTGGCGGAGCCTCCAGCGGGGGCGAGCCCCGTTGGATCGAGACCCTGGCCCGGGCGGCCGTAGCGGCGGGTGCGGACGGCCTGTTCGTGGAAACACACCCGGATCCGCCCAGCGCTCCATCGGACGGGGCCAACATGCTGCCCCTCGAACGGCTCGAGGGTCTGCTGGAGGGGCTGTTGGCTGTCCGCGAGGCGCGGGACCGGATTCCCGAGCATCGCGGATGAGTTCCATATCCCCGAAGCAGGCCCTGGATATTCGCGTGGTCCTCCTGGACGCGGACGGCGTAATGACGGATGGCGGACTGTATGTATTCGCGGACCAGGACTGCGAGACCGAGGGACGCCGGTTTCACGTGCACGACGGGCTGGCCATCCACATGCTTCGGCGGGCCGATCTCGAAGTGGCCATCGTTTCAGGCAAGGTCTCGATGTCCGTGCGGAAGCGAGCGGAGGCCCTGGGGATCCTCGAGATTCACCAGGTCTCTCCCTTCGGCAAGCTAGAGGCCGTAGACCACATCCTCCGACGCGCCGGTGCCACCTGGGATCAGGCGGCGTTCCTTGCCGATGATCTGGCGGATCTTCCGGTGCTTCGCGAGGTAGGGCTACCGGCGGCCGTGGCGAATGCCGTTCCCGAGGTCAAGGAGACCGCGGTCTGGGTTGGCGACGTGTGTGGAGGGGCGGGTGCCGTTCGAGAGTTCAGCGAGGCCCTCCTCCGAGCGCGAGGGGAATGGAGTTCCCTCGTTGAAGCGTACGTTGCGGAGTGTTTCGAGCACTGGAGGTCGAAAGAGAGTGAGTGAGGGCATCGGCAATCCGGCGCACGAGTCACGCATCATCGAGCGGGGCCGTGAGGTGCTGCGCATCGAGAGCGAGAGCGTGGCATCCATGGCGGGTCGCCTCGGATCGACATTCGTCAGGGCGGTGGAAGCGATCGGGTCAATTTCTGGCCGCGTCGTCGTTACCGGTATCGGAAAGTCGGGGATCGTCGCCCGAAAGCTTGCCTCGACTTTCTCGTCCACTGGAACGCCCGCGATCTTCCTCCACCCGGTGGAGGCGGCGCACGGGGACGTCGGCATGCTGGTCCGTGGAGATCTCCTGCTCGCGATCTCCAAGAGTGGAGAGTCCGCGGAGCTGGAAAGCCTGATGCCGGTACTCGAGCGCCTGGGCATTCCCGTCATCGCCCTGACGGCGGAGCCGACATCAAAGCTCGCGGGTCGGGCGAATCTTGCCCTGGACGTCAGTGTTCAGGTGGAGGCGTGTCCGCACGACCTGGCGCCCACGGCCAGCAGCACGGCGGCTCTCGCGATGGGCGATGCCCTGGCAATGGCGGTGTCCGAGGTGCGGGGCTTCGGGCCGGAGGACTTCGCCCGGTTGCACCCCGGCGGGGACCTGGGGCGGCGCCTGACCTTGACCGTTCGGGACGTGATGGTCACTGACGATGAGCACGTCCCGCGGCTTGGACTCGACGGCGATCTTGGAGCGGCCATGCACGAGATCGCTCACCGACAGGGCACGGTGCCAATACTCGACGGCATGTCGCGGGTCGTCGGAGTGATCACGGCCGGCGATCTCACCCGATACGCGGACGCGCACCCGGATTTTCTCTCGCACGCGGTTAATCGGGCCATGACCACGGATGCGAAGACGATCGAGCCGGGCGAGATGGCCACCGGGGCTCTGTCCCTGATGCAGGAGCACGGGATCATGGCGATGCCCGTGGTTGGGCCGGAAAAGCAGCTGATCGGGATGGTCCACCTGCACGATCTGCTTCGGGCTGGGCTGACGTGAACAGGCCACCGACTCGTTCCCCTGGAACCGCGTTGCGATCGGCCGTCCTGGCCGTCCTTGTCTTGCCGATTCTGGGTGGCTGTGAGAAGGAAAGTCAGAAGCCGCTGGCTTCGGACACTCTCCTGGGACTCGAGGCCGACCAGGTCCTGGTTGGGGTTGAAATGAACCTCACCCGGGCGGGAGTTCGCAACGGAGTCCTGGTGGCTGATACGGCCTTCAGCTTCCAGGAGGAGGGGCTACTTCAGCTGCGCAATCTCACGATCACATTCTACGGTCGCACCGGACTCGAAGAGGGAGTGTTGACCGGTCGGGAGGGCGAGTACCGGTTCGAAACGGGGGACGTCGAGGTGAGAGGCGGCGTGGAGGTCACGGAGGCGGCGGGTTCCAAACGCCTGGTCACGGAGAGGCTTCGTTATGCCGCGGAGGCCGACTCGCTTTACGGGGACACTGCCTTCGTGTTGTACCGGCCGGGTCTGCAGATGAGGGGGGACAGCTTCGTCAGCGATGCTCAGCTTGAAAACGTGCAGAGCCTCAATCCGAGCTTCGTGTCGGAGGGAAACCCCACCTCCGCATCGGGCACGCGTCCTGAATGATCACGAGCCTGCTGCCAACGGGTCTTGTCTGCATGCGTCCTCCGGGTTCCCGGTTCGCTCTCACACTTCTCGCGGTGATGCTCGTTCCCAGGGCGGCCGACGCCCAGGGCGCTCCGAGCTGCCAGCTCCGGGTCCGCGTGGTGGCTGCGTCCGGATCCGCGGATCAACCGAGAAGCAACATGCTGGCGATTCCCGGTGCGGAGGGACGGTACGCGATGCACCTGGGAGGTGGACTGGTAATCGGTCGATGTGGGGATGCCTCCATGACCGGGGACAGCGCCGTCCACCTGGAGCACCTCGCTGAAGCTCGAATGATCGGTTCCGTCCGGTACCGGGATACCACGCGAGTGCTGGACGCGGATACGGTCACCTATTACGGCCTGTCGGATCGAGTGGTGGCCGTGAACGGTGTGCGATTGGAGCGCCTGGGGTCCGGGGCCACTCTCGAAGGACCGCGCGTCGAATTTCTGCGCACTCCGTTTCGGGGAAGCCGCACTCTAGCCACCCAGAGGCCCCACATGACGTTGCCGACCGGCGGGCCGGGGACGGAGCCGTTTCTGGTGGATTCCGACGAAGCGGAGTTTCTTGGGGAAGAACGAGCGGTCGCTCGCGGCAACGTGGAAATCCATCGGTCGGACCTGGACGCGACGGCGGACAGTGCCCGCTTTGATGCCGGAGGGCTGGGCGTTCTGTACGGTCGTCCGGTCATCCGCGGAGAGGGGTTTGAACTCACGGGGGACAGCGTGCTGGCTCGCTTTGCGGACGACGAGCTCAGAGAGGTGAGGGCGTTCGGCGACGCGTCGGCCAGCGGCCAGGACTTCGAACTGCAGTCCGATCGTGTCACTGCTGAAATGAGGGGAGGGGAGGTCGAACGCCTCTGGGCATTCGGCGAGGGTCGCTCGATTGCGGTTTCGGGGAGTTTTCAGCTTGCCGGTGACTCGATCGAGTTTTCCCTCACGGCAGGTCGCATCGATTCGATCGCTTCGGTGGGCACGGCGGCCTCGGTCGAGACCGCGCCGTACGTCAGGGGTGCGTCGCTCGTCGAGGCCAGCAAGGACCTGGATCCGGGTTCCAACTGGCTCACGGGCGACACGATTCGAGCGTTTTTTGCCGTGGCCCCTGTGGACTCGCTTCTGACGGCAGCGGAATCGGACCCGACGACTTAACTAATCCTGGCCCTGGGCAGCGCGCGCACGTTCTAAGCGGGACAGAGGGATACTATCCGCTCGGAAAGTCCCTCGAG
>JAUVPT010000304.1 GCA_030598525.1 Gemmatimonadota bacterium | reverse complement strand
CCACCTCCGCGCAAACGCAGGAAATGCCGTTGCGGGAAATCCGGTTCACGACCGACGAGGTTACGGATCCCGACGTTGCGGTTCTTCCTGACGGTGAGGGACTGGTGTTCACCCTGCTCGGGCACCTTTACCGGGTCCCGCTGGAGGGTGGAATCGCGGAGCAGCTCACCCGCGGGCCTTTCTACGACAAGGAACCTGCCGTATCCCCGGACGGAACGAGAATCGCCTTCGTGTCCGATCGGGGCGGTGCCGGCGACAATATCGCAGTCATGAGCCTCGAGACTGGCGAGATTGAAGCGGTCACCGATGAGGTAGAAGCTGCCAGGCCCGCCTGGTCTCCGGATGGGACCCGAATCGCGTACCTGGCCTTCGAAAAACCGCGGCGCATAGAGCCATGGTGGTTCTGGACTCCACGCACAGCAAGAGTGCGAGCCATGGAGTTGGCCACCCGGGAGATGGAGACGCTCACCGCGGACCTGGCTGAGTACCACGGGGTCGCGTTCGCACCCGACGGAACTCTCTACTGGTCCCGAGTGGAGCCGATTGAGGAATGCCGGGGCTGTCGGCGATCCATTATCGAGAAGCGGTCGGTGGAGGGGTCCGTCAGCGAGTTCGCAGTCAGAGACGGGGTCATCGACTACCTCACCGTGGACAGCGAGTCCGGCACCTTATTCTATAGGAAGCTCCTTCCCGCGCCCTTGCGCCGAGGACCGAGCTCTATCTACCGCTTGGACGAGGCCTCCGGGCTGGATCTCCTCGTTTTCGAGGGCGACGCCACAGTGCGCTTCCTTTGGGGGCCGGCCTTTGGAGTGGAGCCCGGCGGCTCGGGTGTCTATACCGGAGATTACGGACACCTGTGGCGCGGATCAGTCCCGTTGGGGTCCCGCTTGCCCATCCTGTTTGAGGCGCAAGTATCGAATACCATCGCGGTCGGAGCTCCCGCCCCACCAATGCCCACTGACCGAGGCCCAGGGCCGACTCCGGTTCGAGTGGTCGCAGGTCCAGCACTGAGCCCCGATGGGTCGCAGATTCTGTTTACGGCTGCGGGCATGCTCTGGCGCCAGTCGCTCGACGATTCCGACGCAGTGCCCGAGCGCATCGACGACGGCCCGGCCTACGACCCTGTGTTCGCACCCGACGGAAAGAGCTTCGCGTACGTAAGGGCGACGAGGTCCAGCAGCGAATTACTCGTGAGTGAGGGGGGTTCCGGATCCCCCCGCGTTCTGGTGCAAGGGGTACCGTGGGCACCGATATGGACGGCCGACGGAACGGGAATCGCCTTCATGTTTGATGGGGGCCTCAACCTGGTGAACGTCGAGGACGGTACACAGGAGACCCTGGTTCCCCCCGGATACTGGTCCCGCCCCAGCATTTCCTCTGACCGTGCCTGGGTCTACGCCACTCGACACGATGGAGCGGTGTTTCGGATCCCCACGGACAGTCCTGCCGATGCTACTGAGCTGACGGCGCTGGAAGGGCAGAGCCGTAATGCCGTCGTCTCCCGCGATGGCAGGTGGCTCGTTTTTCGTCGCAATGCCGAGATCTGGATCGCGGATTTGAACGAAGCGTTGCCCGGGGACTCGGTCGTGACTGAGGACGAGATCACGCGGCTGTCAGCGGCCGGCGGTCTGGGCGGCGCCACGTTCACTCAGGATGGAAATGCGCTGGTGTTCGTGGAAGGGCCGAGGATCTACAGCGTTACTCTCCCTGATGGAACGCCGGAAGAGATTCCTGTACCGCTCTCGCTCCCGGCAGCTCCCCGCCCGCCCATGGTCCTGCAAAACGTCCGTGTCCTGGGACCCGCCGGGACTGAGTTCTCCGAACCGCTCGACCTCTATGTCGAGGACGGCCGGATCGTCGGCATGGGCCAGGCTCCGGGCCACTTCGACCAGAGCGGGGCCACCGTTCTCGATGGCGAGGGCCGTTTTGCGATTCCCGGACTCTGGGATGCCCATACTCACGGTGGGCTCATTGGCGGCCGGTACGCTCTATTGAAACACGGCGTCACCTCAATTCGAGATGCGGGCTCCTCTATCTTGGCATCCATGCAAGAGTTGGATCGGGAACGGGCCACGACCGAGGCCTTTCCCCGGAGATTTACGCCGGGAGAGATCTTCGAGGGCCCGGAGGGCGACTGGCAGGACTGGTGGAATCGCATCGCCACGGAGGAAGACGCCCGGCATCACGTGCGCCTGTGGCGGGAGCTTGGAGCACGCTTCGTCAAAGTCTATCGCTCCGTCCCGTGGGACCTCCAACGGGTCATCGCGCAGGAAGCCTGGATTCAGGGGCTTCCGCTCATGGGACACGGCATGAATGCCGAGGCGGTAGTACGGTCCGTCCAACTCGGTTTTCGAAGCGTCGAGCATACCCCGTTTCCGCAGACGTATCACGACGACATCCTGGGCCTCTTGGCGGAGTCCGGCACGTATTGGAACTCTACACTGATAGAGAAGGGACCGGTCATGACCGTACGCCTCCGGGAGGATCCCAAGACGACGAGGGAGGCGGCCGAGAGCCTCGGGTTGTCCGGGACCGGGGAGCGTGCCGCTTCTGGTATAGGATATGGAACGGAGGCCTATCTCGGGGCTCTGCACGCACAATTCGAATCGTTGCGGAGCGCCCACGAGAGAGGTGTCCGGCTCCTGGTCGGGACCGACCTGGCCGGAGGGTCAGGCGGCGTGCACCTGGAGATGGAGGGGTTTCAGGATGCTGGTATCCCTGCGGCCGACATCATCCGGATGGCGACGCTGGACGTAGCCGTCTCCGAGGGAGTCGAGGCTGACCTTGGCACGCTTGAGGTCGGGAAGTTGGCCGACCTGATCCTCCTGGATGAGAATCCCCTGGAGACAGTCCTGAACGCCCGCCTTCCCTGGCGGGTGATCAAAGGTGGGTTGGTCGTCCACGAGCGGGAGGACAGCAGGTAGCCCCTCGCTCGACTCTGCCGTCCATCGTGGGGTGACTACCCGGCTACGAGTGCCGGGGGCGGGACTTGCCGTCAGGCGCGCCAGCGGCTGACCCTGAGCAGGCGAAGCCTGCGAAGTACCTGCTGCAAGAGAGTGCCGGGGGCGGGATTTGCCGTCAGGCGCGCCAGCGGCTGACATTCGAGCCTGCGTAGCGGGCGAGACT
>JAUVPT010000198.1 GCA_030598525.1 Gemmatimonadota bacterium | reverse complement strand
GGCGGATCGCCCGACTGATTTCTATCGCGCCGACTTCGACGACGCCGCGTGGGACGAGATCCCGGTGCCGTCGAACTGGGAGGTGCTCGGCTACGGCATCCCGATCTACACGAACATCCCCTATCCCTTCGCGCCTGATCCACCGCGCGTGCCGGCCGACTGGAACCCGGTGGGCTCGTATCGCCGGACTTTCGAAGTGCCTGACGATTGGGCTGGCATGCAGGTGTTTCTGCATTTCGGCAGCGTGAAATCGGCCATGTATCTGTGGGTGAACGGCCGCGAGGTCGGATACAGCCAGGGGAGCAAGACTCCGGCCGAGTTCAACGTCACGCCGTTCCTGAAGCCGGGCTCCAACACGGTGGCCGTCCAGGTCTACCGCTTCTCGGATGGCGCGTATCTCGAAGGGCAGGATTACTGGAAGATCAGCGGAATCGAGCGTGACGTGTTTCTCATGGCCGCGCCGGGCGTGCACGTGCGCGACTTCTGGGCCCGCACCGGGTTCGACGCAAATTACTCGGACGGCAACCTGACAATTGACGTAGATCTGCGGAGTGTCCTGGCCCGCCCGGTGTCTGCCTACCGGCTGAGCGCCGAACTGCTCGGCCCTGACGGAAGCCCGGTGTTCGATGTTCCGCTGATGACGACCTTCGGATTGGAGGCGGCCGGGACGGACTTCGTCACCTTGCAGAGCGCCGTGTCCGCTCCTCTCAAGTGGACGGCCGAGACGCCGAACCTGTACACCCTGCTCCTCACCCTCGAAGACGACAGCGGCGACACGCTGCAAGTCATCCCCACGCGGGTGGGCTTCCGGACAGTCGAGATCCGGGACGGATTGCTCCAGGTGAACGGCGTTCCCGTGACTCTGAGAGGAGTGAATCGGCACGAGCACGATCCGCACACCGGCCGCGTGATGTCGGAAGAAATGATGCTCCGCGACATCGAGCTCATGAAGCAGTACAACGTGAACGCCGTCCGGACCTCCCACTACCCGAGCGACCCGCGCTGGTACGACTACGCCGACGAGTACGGCCTGTACATCGTGGACGAGGCCAACATCGAGTCGCACGGCATGGGATACGACCCGGATGTCACGCTGGGAAACGACCCGGCGTGGAAAGCCGCGCACCTGGACCGCACGATCCGGATGGTCAAACGGGACCGCAATCACCCGTCGGTGATCATCTGGTCGCTCGGTAACGAGGGCGGGGACGGCGTCAACTTCGAGGCGACGTCGGCGTGGATTCACCAGGCGGACCCTTCGCGCCCCGTCCAGTACGAGCGGGCTATCCAGAGACCGCACGTGGACATCTACGCCCCGATGTACGCTCGCATTCCGCATCTCCTGGACTACGTATCCGAGCCCCGCGAGCGGCCGCTGATCCTGTGCGAGTACGCTCACGCCATGGGGAACAGCGTCGGCAACCTGCAGGATTACTGGGACGTGATCGAGGCGCACGAACAGCTGCAGGGGGGGTTCATCTGGGACTACGTGGACCAGGGGCTGTACGCGGAAACCTGGCAGGGTGAGCCCTTCTGGGCGTACGGCGGCGACAACGGTGCCCAGGGGGTGCCGAGCGATGGAAACTTCCTGGTCAACGGCCTGTTGGCACCGGATCGCACTCCGAATCCTCACTTCGAGGAAGTTCGGAAGGTCTATCAGAATATCCGGGTGCGTCCGGTGGACCTCGAGCAGGGCCGCGTGCGGATCTTGAACCGGCACGATTTCACGGACCTCGCAGAATTCAGCGGTTCGTGGGAGCTGAGCGCAGATACCAGGGGCGTCCTGGCGCGTGGGGACCTCGGCAGGCTGGACCTGGCCCCGCACGATTCGATCGAACTGAGTTTGCCGGTTCCACCGATCGACGCGGCGCCCGGCGTGGAGTACTTCCTGCGCGTGGAGTTCCGCACGCGGGAGGAGAGGCCGTTTCTTCCGGCCGGATGGTTGGTGGCCTGGGAACAGTTCCGGCTTCCGGCCTACCGGCCACCCGTCCCGGCAAACGTGGCCGAGATGCCCGCACTGGAGATCGTCGAGTCAAGTGACCGGATCACGGTCGGTGGCGGCGGGTTCTCGGTGGGGATCGCCCGATCGACGGGCTTGCTGGCGTTCTTCGAGATCGAAGGCCGCGAGCTCCTCGTGAGTCCTCTCGAGCCTGACTTCTGGCGCGCCCCGACCGACAACGACTACGGCAACCGAATGCCACGGAGACAGGCCGTTTGGAAGGACGCGGGACGGGTACGCACCCTGGACGGGCTCAGGACGACTCGGGTGGGTCCCGCGGAAGTGCGGATCGAGGCGACGCTCGGACTCCCGGCGGTGAGCTCCCGGCTCTACCTGTCGTACGAGGTCTTTGGCAGTGGCGATGTCATCGTAACCAGTCGGTTCGTCCCTTCGGCGGCGGCGACGAGTAGCAATCTCCCCGACATTCCCCGGATCGGACTTCGCCTCGCCCTGTCGGCTGATCTCGACGAAGTCGAGTGGTACGGCCGTGGGCCGCACGAGAACTATATCGATCGAAAGACCGGCTCGTCCGTCGGTATCTACTCGGCGTCGGTGGACGACCTGTACTATCCGTACATCCGCCCGCAGGAAAACGGAAACCGCACCGAGGCGCGTTGGGTAACCTTCCGCGGCGCGGCCGGCGTCGGGCTGGCGGTGCACGGAAGACCGACTCTCGACTGGAGCGCCCTCCGATTCCTGCAGGAGGATCTCGACGAGGGGCCGACCAAACAGGGTCGGCACACGTACGACCTGCGACCGCGTGACCTGGTGGCCGTACACCTGGACTATCGGCAGATGGGAGTCGGAGGAGACAACAGCTGGGGAGCCCAGCCGCTCGAGCCCTATCTCCTGCCCGTCCGTGAGTACTCGTACTCGTTCCGCTTGAGTCCCGTCGGGCCCGATCGCGACGATCCGATGAAGCAGAGCAAGCGCAGCCTGCCGATTGCAGCGGCGGACCAGGGGACGTTCTGAAGTGATAACGGTCTTGTCCGGTACACGGTGGGCAGTACGGGTCGCGGCCCTGGCAGCCGTCCTTCTGACGGGTCCTGCCCCGGTCGTCGCCCAGATGGAAAGCGATCCTGACGTCGTCCGGATTCTCGCGTACAACGTCAAACACGGCCTGGGGATGGACGGGCAGGTCGACCTCGAACGAATCGCTTCCGTGATCCGGTCTCTCGAACCGGATATCGTGACCCTCCAGGAAATCGACAGCGTGACGACCCGCACCGGGCTCGAGGACCAGGCGGCCCGCCTGGGCGAGTTGACCGGTATGCGGGCCCTCTTCGGCGGCTTCATGGACTACCGGGGAGGGCGCTACGGGATGGCCATGCTCTCCCGTTATCCGGTCGTCGAGTGGGAAAACCACCGGCTCCCCGACGGTGCCGAGCCGCGCAGCGCACTGGCGGCCCGGGTGGAACTCCTGAGGCCCGGATACGGACAGGCCCCGCAGGTCGTGGTGGTCGGCGTGCACCTGTACGCGAATGCCGAGGAGCGGTTGGCGCAGGCGACGCGCCTTGTCGAGCTGTTCGCGGACGAGGAGGCGCCCGTCGTTCTCGCCGGGGACTTCAATTCGATTCCGGATTCGAAGGTGATTCGTCTTCTCGAGGACGTGGGAGGGTGGCAACGGCCGGCCAAGGAAGGGCAGGCGTTCACTTTTCCGTCGGAGATTCCGGATCGGGAGATCGACTTCATCATGTTCAGGCCCGGGAACCGGTTCGTCGTGCGAGAGCACCGCGTCGTCCCGGAGACCCTGGCATCGGACCACAGGCCGGTGCTGCTGGAGCTGGAGCTACTGCCGGCTGATCCAGACGACTCATTGGAGAGAGCCCCATGACACCTCTCGATAGACGCGACTTCGTGAAGGCGGGTACCGGTACAGCCCTGGGTATGTCCCTGGCGCCCGGGGCCCTGCTGGGGCGAGACCGCGCGGGTGCCGCGGACAGGCTGCGTCTCGGCTTCATCGGCATGGGAGGACGTGGTTCTTGGCTCCTCGGCCTGGCCCTGCGACGCGACGACACGGAGATCAAGGCCGTGTGTGACATCGTGCCTGAAAAGGCGCAGCACGCGGCGGATGCGGTCACGGAAGCGGGAGGCAAGGAACCCGGGCAGTTCACGGCCGGGGAGGAAGACTTCCTGAATCTGCTGGAGAGGGACGACATCGACGCGGTGATCATCGCCACGCCGTGGCTGTGGCACACGCCGATGGCGATCGCGGCGATGGAACGTGGGAAGGCCGTAGGCGTCGAGGTGCCGGCGGCGACTACGGTCCAGGATTGCTGGGACCTGGTAGAGACCCACGAACGCACGGGCATGCCGTTCATGATGATGGAGAACGTGTGCTACCGGCGGGACGTGATGGCGGTTCTCCAGATCGTCCGGGAAGGTCTGCTGGGCGAGATGATGCACCTTCACTGCGG
>JAUVPT010000229.1 GCA_030598525.1 Gemmatimonadota bacterium | reverse complement strand
TTCTCGATCAGGTCACGCGACGGACCCGATCCGCGGTAGAACTCCATCAGCATGGTGAGCTGGCCCGGACGCCGCTCCCACTCCTCCCGCTGCTGAGACATCAGCCAGGCCCGGTTCAGCTTGCCCCGGCCTTTCTCGATCAGATCGGCCGCCTCGGGCACGGCACCGCCACCTCGCACACGCAGGATCGCGTCCGCCGCCAGTTCGTGCACGATCGTTCCCATCAACATGTAGAGGTTGGTGATCTTCTTGAGCCGCCACGCACGATTCGCTTCGTCGGTGGCCTCGTCCAACCAGCCGTTGTGCGAGCCGTAGTAGTGCCAGAAGTACTTGCGAGGACACTCGCGGAACGTGGAGCGCCGGCTCTGCGACCACGAAAAATCGGGATGCGGACGTATCTCGAATGCCATGATTAGAACTTCGCGCCCCCCTGTGACAGCGACAAGCGCATGACTCCTTCGCGATTTCGCCTGACTCCTGCTTGATGGGGCGCGCCCAGCCTTGAATCGGTAGCCCGATCCACGACCGACGCAGGGGAGGCAGAGATGAAGACCACACGGATTCTCGGTTCGCTGGTAGCGTTGACGACTGTCACCGCCCTGGTCGGCCCTGGGACAGCGCGCTCACAGGACACCATGCTCGCCTCCGCGGTGGCAGCCGAGGCGAAGGAGATTTCGTCGATGAAGTCGGAGGACGCTGCGACGCTGTTGTCTCTGGCTGGCACCGTCCTACCGATATCAGTCGGGATCCTGCTTCAGAGCGCGGAATCCAGCGGCGGGGACGGTTCACCGTTCGGCGCCGTGCTGCTCTCTTACGGTCTCTTCTTCGGCCCGGCCACCGGTTACTGGTATGCTGGAAACTCGACTGCCGGCCTGAAGGGTGCCGGCATCCGCCTCGGGATTCTGCTCGCGACGGGAGCGACCATCGCGGCGATCTGCTCCGGCGACAACTGTTCGATCTTCGGGCCCGACACCGGGGCCACCACCGCTGCAGGCGTGGTTGCACTCGTCGGATTAGGAACTCTCACCTACTCGATGATTCACGACATTGCGGGCGTCGGCGATCACGTTCGAGCACACAACGCCATGGTCTCCGCCAGGCAAGGCCAACAGCCTCGCCTGACGATCGCACCGCTGGTGTCGCCGGCCGACGGCGGGACCGTCGGGGTGTTCGGAAGGTTCAGGCTGTAGACACCGCTCTGGCCGGAGTTCGCGGCTATCCGCCGAGGGACGGCGGATCCGAACCCCGGCCGCCCGCCTCGAGCTGCCGCCGGAACGACTCGGCCTCGACCAGCCGGTCGAGCTGTGTCCCCTGGTCGAGGATAGCCTGCTCCAATCGACCCACCCGGTCTGTCAGGTCCTCGGCCTCGGCTTGCGCTTTCCCATGGATCGCGCCGGTGACGTCCCGGACCAAGGGCCGAAGAACGAAGTGAGTGGCCACCGCCATGATCGGCACACCGAAGATGAAGAAGATCGCGAGGAGCGGGATCAGCAGTGCGAAATCGAACACGGGGCCTCCATCTGCGTCGGTCCGCGGTTATTCGGAATCCTGTACGGCGAGCGCGTCCTTTTGAATCCAGCCCATGCGCCCGAAGCCCGCAATGTAGCGTACTCTATCCGCACTCAGTCGGTAGAAGGCGAAGTCGGGAAAGTCGATGAATGCCGCTGAGCCAGGGTGTGCCGCGAGGTAGAGGTCGCGAAACTCAGCCCGGTCTTCCACCCGCTCCGCTCTTCCGACGATCGTCGCCCGCGGCTGAGTGAGGGCGGCGGCCGAACCGATCGCGGGGCCCAGGAGCAACGATCCTCGCGGGTCCGCCTCGAGGTTCTTGCGGTGCTCCGCCAGTCCGGAGAGAAACATCACGGCGTCGCCGTCCGGCAAAGGCAGGATGTCCACCAGCGAACCGTAGGGCTCGCCGCCTTCGGGAAGCAGAGAACACAGGACGCCGTGCGAACTCGCGGCGATCAATTCCAGTGCCTCTCCTGCCAGGGCTGCCCTGCCCCCTTCTCCGTGCGACTTCGTTTCGTTCATGTCGTTCCTAAAGGGTTGTCCGGTCAATCGGCGACCAGGACCCGAAGATCGGCCGCCTGCATGTGACTCGGCAAGCGCGGGTGCAGGATGGTAAGCAATAAGAGCCGGGCCACCCCTGAGGCGAACCCGGCTCGGTCCCTGTCCGTCAACGACGGTCAGCGCTTCAAGCGAGCGTAGATCCCGGTCGCCTCGCCGGACTTCAGGGTCTCGAGGTTGAACTCCCACACCAGTGTCTTCCCGTCCCTCCGGGTCGCGTTGTGCTCCTCGACCTTGAACGGGGACGTGATGCTGAACGTCACCGCGAAGCCCTCCAGCAACTTCTCGACCATCTCGTCCGACACCCAGGGCATCTCGTCCATCTCCTCCATCGGATTGATGGGCTCGCTACGGATGATGATCTGGTCGCCGTCCTCTATGATCTCGAGATTCTCGAATGGCTCCGAGTCCACGGGGGATCCCTCGTCGTCGCCCTCGTCATCATCATCGAGGCGGATGTCCTTGAGCTTGTCCACGTGGTCGAACGCAAAGCGCACGTTCACCGTGGTCAGCAGTTCCTCACGGTTCGCCTTCGCGTACACGAGTGTTACGCCATCAGGCAGGTCCGGCTCGATCTCGGCGCGCATCGACTCCTCGCTGAAGTCGTCGTCCTCGTCCATTCCCTGCAGGATCTCTTCACGAGCCTCCTGGATCTGCTCGGCGGAAGGCTCTCCTTCCTCGCCGCCGAAGGCGTTCTGGATATAGGCCGACATGTACGCGACCCGGTCCAGGTCGATCGCGATGTCGACATCGGCCGTCCCGGACAGGTCTTCCTCCAGGGTGATCCCGTACTGGAACTCCATGCAGCCGGCGGCAAACCACGCCACGCAGACCACCAGGATGCCTCTCAGGTATCTCATCACTCCTCCTGATTCATGGGCGGAGAACCGGGGCGGCCCTGCCCTCACATTCTCCGTACAAGCATACGGTGATGCGGAGCGGAGGTTTCGTTTGCGGTCACACCGGACGTTTGAACATACTTGCGGGTCATCGGCCGCTAAGGAGGTATCGCGCCATGGACGCTGTACTCACGACGGGAGCATCCAAGGGAATTGGTTTCGATGCGGCTCGCCTCCTGGCGCAGAAGGGATACCGCAGTCTGGGCACCGTCCGTCGGGAGGCGGACGCGGTCCGACTTCGGGAGGCGGGAATCGAGCCCGTGCTGATGGACGTCACCGACTCCGGGTCGATCTCACGGGCGGCGGGCGAGGTCGAACGCCTCCTGGCCGGGACATCGCTGCGGGCGCTCGTTAACAACGCCGGGGTGCCCGCGGCCGGACCGATCGAACTGGCGGACCTGGATGAAGCCCGGGCTCTGTTCGAAGTCAACTTCTTCGGCGCCCTGGCCGTCACGCAGAACTTCCTCCCGTTGCTCCGGGCGTCTCGGGGGCGGGTGATCAACCTGAGCTCAGTGTCCGGGCGCTTTACGTTTCCCTTCGCCGGTATCTACGCGGCGTCCAAGTACGCCCTGGAGGCAGCCTCAGACGCCCTCAGGCGGGAACTCGCCACCGCCGGCGTGGACGTAATCTTGATCGAGCCTGGATCCATACAAACTCCGATATGGGATCATGTTGCATCTATTGACATGAACCAATATCGAGATACTCCCTACGAGAGACTCATGCCGGCTGTCCAGGAGTCTGCCGTTCGCGGGGGGCGCGAGGGGCTTCCGGTCGATCGGGTGTCGAAAGCGGTGTACCGGGCGGTAACCGATCGCCGCCCTCCTGTCCGAATTCCGGTGGTGGAGTCGCGTCCGCGATGGTGCCTCCAGCGGATGCTTCCGGCCCGCCTTTGGGATCGTCTGATCGGCCGTCTCCTGGCGCGGGTCGACTCCGGCGTCGAGGTAGAGTCGCC
>JAUVPT010000040.1 GCA_030598525.1 Gemmatimonadota bacterium | reverse complement strand
CCGGGCGTTTGCTTCGCATGACATCCGGGGGCAGCGCCTTCCTGGCCGCCTGCGACAGGCGAAAAACGCGGACGAGGTTGCGGGACTCGGGCGTGACGGCCAGCTCTCCCAGCGCCGCGGCCTCCAGGGCGTACGCGTCGTCCGCTTTCATGCTCACCGCGCCGGCCAGGACGTCGATCGCCTTGAATGGGGCCGGATAGAACGTCCCGACTTCCGTGGAGGTCTGCTTGCGTGCGGCACCGAACATGATCCGGCGTCCCGGGCCGGTCCTCTCCAGAAGGCGCTGGCCGAACCCGAGTGCCGGAGGGGAGCGTTTGATCCGGTCCCCGATGACCTCGGTCACGAACTCACTCACCAGGGCCGTAAATCGAGCGGCCGGTACCACCCGATCCACGAGACCGATCCGTTTGGCGCGGGATGGACGCACCGGCTTTCCGGACAGGATGATTCCCAGCGCGTTCTGCATCCCCACGAGGGGCGGCAGCTTGACCGTTCCGCCAAACCCGGGCAGGATGCCCAGCCGTACCTCCGGGAGGCCTATGGAAGTCGAACTTCTGTCGGACGCGACGCGATAGTCGCAGTGCAGGATGAGCTCGGTGCCGCCTCCCATGCACGCGCCGTCAACGGCCGCGATGGTCGGAACGCGCAGGCGCTCGATGCGCCGGAAGATACGCTGCCCCTCGGCGCTCGCGTCCCGGGCCTGTGCAGCGGAGGAGAGGGCCGCGATCGCTTCGACATCAGCGCCCGCAAAGAAAGAGCCTTCCTTCCCGCTTCGAATCACCAGGGCGAGTATCTGGCCATTCGCGATGCGCGACTCGAGCTGTGACAGCAGCGCGTCAAGCTCCTGCATCAACAGGGGCGTCAGCGTGTTCACCGACGAGTCAGGGCGATCGAAGGTCAGCCAGCCGACGTGGTCGCGATCGACCTCGAAGCCGAGGCCGCTGGTCGATTCGGACGTCGGGGCGTTCATGGAGTGATTCCTGCGCCAGGGTCAGAGGCATGGAATCCGGCGAGGCCGGGTCCGGCCCGCGCCGGAGGGTCCGCCGGTACGCGGATGCGCGTGGCGGTCACGCGCATCCGTGTCCGACGATCGTCACAGGTTCAGAGACGAATGCGTTCGCCGCCGTTGGAAATGTCGAGGCGAAGCGTGTCCACTTGCGTTGGATCAATCTTCAGATTCCAGACGAACTCACCGACCGGAACCCTGATGCGCGCGTTGACCCACCAGTCTCCCGCCGGAAGGGCCTGCGTGACGTAGCCGTCCGCGCCCGTCGTGTCCGCGAAGACCTGCCGCCCCAATTCGATCACCAGAGACTGCTCGGCGTCGAAGTACCCGGCGTACGCGTCATCTTCCCACGTGTCGCGCACTGCCTTGAAATCGTCCACTTGCGTCGTGACGGAGTCCTGCATCGCGGTGAACTGTTCGAACAGTGCCTGCTTCTCCCGGTTCAGGCGACCTTCGCTGCCCTCGAGCTGTTGGAATTCCTCGTACTTGGACATGTACTCACGCGTGCCCCGGGATCGCGGATCCATCCCCTGCATTTCTTCGGACAGGGTCTGCATCCGGTCGCGTGCCTCGGACCACTCCGCCTCCTTGCTGCGCCACTCTTCCTGGAGGGAGCGAATCTGCGCGAACGTGGCCAGCATCTCCTCCGGTATCTCCGGCTTCGGCGTGGAGGCCTCCGCGTCGAGAGCGTCGAACACCGAATCACGATCGAACGGGTAGAAGAAGACCTCGAGATTGGCCTGCGGGCTGGGGCCGTCCGCACCCTCTCCGAGGACCTGCACGGTAACGTCGGAGCCCCCGCACGCGCTGAGCGCGACGGCGGTGCCGATGATCAGAAAGGAACTACGCTTGCCTCGCATCCGTGTCTCCACGTTGGATGAGCGGTGGTCTTCGCATCGCGACCCGCAAATCTACCGGCCGCCTCGTCGATTTTCAAACACATTCTCCCGTCGTCCGCTTCCCAGACGACGAGAGGGGCCTCCCATTGGAAGGCCCCCGGTGCGTCAAGGTCACCCGCGCAGTGGCCCGTCGGGGCCGCACACGCGTCACTCGTATACGATGTCGTCGAGCAGGTATTTACGCGGGTTCACCTGCCGGCCGTCGATCAACACCTCGTAGTGGAGGTGCGGCGCCGTCGCCAACCCCGTCTTTCCGACCTCGCCCAGTAAGTCGCCCCGGCTCACACGCTGGCCACGCTTCACCTGGATGCTGCCGGCGTGCGCGTAGCGCGTCTTGTAGCCGAATCCGTGGTCGATCTCGACCGTCTTACCGTAGCCGGACTTCGTGCCAGCGTATGTCACCGTGCCCGCCGCCGTCGCAAGGATCGGCGTCCCTGCCAACGCGGAGATGTCGAGTCCGGGGTGCGGCCGATTGTACTGAAGAACGGGGTGCATCCGGCTCTGGCTGAAGCTGGAGCTGATCCACGATTCGTCGGCCTGCACGGGCCGGATCGACGGCCGGGCAAGGAAGACCTGGCGATGCATCTCGACCGAATCCATGGCTTCGTCGATGGAGCTGCCCAGGAGGTCCAACCGGCGCATCAGCAAGTCGGCATCGTAGGCCGTGGCGTACGTGCGCTCGGCCAGCTGGGGCGATGCGGTGAGGAACTCTTCTCTCTCGGCGGCTTCCGGAAGCGGCCCCCCGACGCCGACGGCGCGAACTTCGTCACCCAGATCCGGGAGACCGGCCAGGAGGCGAAACTTCTGCTCCTGTTCGGACAGATCGTCCACCGTGCTGGTCAGCGCACCGACCTGGTTCTCGACCTTGCCGAGGTTCTGGGTCAGGTGCCGGTTTTCAATCCGGAGTCGAACGAGCTCCGCTTCACGGGCCCCGTCGAGGCCGAGGCTTACGATGAACGTGGCCATTACGAGCCCGAATGTGACGGCCGCCACGACGGCCAGGCGCACGACACGGCGCGAAATGCGCACCGTGCGGATGCGTCCACCGCTATCGGGCATGATCTGGACCGTCCAGTGGGCAGGTCTCTCGTGCCCGGTACCGGCGGATCCGTGTGACGACATATTTTTCCGTACCCTGATATCTGTTGTCGATCGGCCGGTCTCACCGGCCTATCCCGCCCCACGATCACCGCCGCCCGGCCTATTTCAGCAAGACGCGGGCCCCGACGAACAAGGATGCACAGCTACACCGAACCGGTGTAAGTCCATGCACACTGATTGTTTGGCTTCGGTTCCCACGAAACAGGCGGATCCGAGCGGGACGACAGGACACTAATCCAGCCCGGGAACGGGTGTCAAGCGCGGCCGATCAGCCGCCTCCCGACTCCTTCTCGACACGGGGGAACAGGACGGTGTCCCAGCGCCCGGGAACGGTGGTTGGAAGCTCACCCGTAAGGTGCTCCAGGGAGGGCAGTTCGTCGCCACCAAGACGCTTCCACATCTCGGCTGCCTTGGTCGGGATGAACGGTTCGAGGATGACGGCCGTCGTGGCGAGAGCCCGAACCAGCGCTGCCAGAACGTTGTCCAGGCGGTCCTCCTGTGCCGGGTCTTTCGCCAGTTTCCACGGCTGCTCCGAGTCGATGAAACCGTTCGCTGCCCGGACGATCGACATGGCGGCATCCAGGCCCTCGTGCAGCCGGTGCTCTCGCATCGCTGTGTCGTACGCCTCGAGGCCCGAGTCGATGACGGTATCCAGCTCGGTGGCGGCCGATCGGGTGACAACTCCGTCCCGGTATTTGAGGGCCATGGCGACCGAGCGATTCAACAGGTTGCCGAGGTCGTTGGCGAGGTCCGAATTGTACCGCTCGTCGAACTGCTGGAGGAACGCATCTGCCGACGGGAAGTCCCGATCCCGGTCCCAGGGTATCTCGCGCAGCAGGAAGTAACGGAACGCGTCCGGACCGTGCCGCTCGATCAGCTGATCGAGGTCGAGCAGGCTGGCTTCGGACTTCGATAGCTTCCCTCCGCCGATTTTCACGAAACCGTGACCCCACACCGTGTCGGGAAGGTCGAGCCCGGCGGAGAGGAGCATGGCCGGCCATATCACGCAGTGGAACCGGGTGATGTCCTTGCCGATGATGTGCAGGGCAGCGGGCCACCGGTCGCTGAAGCCTGCCTCCGGGTAGCCGATCGCCGAGATGTAATTGGGAAGGGCGTCGAACCATACATAGACGGTGTGCCCCTCCTCGTCCGGGAACGGCACGCCCCACGGGACGCGCGAACGGGAAGCCGAGATGTCGTCCAGCCCACCCTCCAGGAGACGCAGGATCTCGTTCCGCCGGGTCTCAGGCTGGATGAACTCGGGGTGCTGCTCGATGTGTGTCACCAGCCGATCGGTATACGCCGAGAGCCGGAAGAACCAGTTCTCCTCGTCTGTCCACGCGATCTCCCGCGACGGATGGATCGGGCAGCGTCCGTCTTCCAATTCCGCCTCACGCTTGAATGCCTCACAGCCCGTGCAGTAGTAGCCCTCGTAACGATCCCGATACAGGTCGCCGGTGTCCTGGATTCGCCTGACCAGCGCCTGGACGGCCTGCGTATGACGCGGTTCGGTGGTCCGGATGAAGTCGTCGTGCGAGATGTTCAGGCGTTGCCAGACGCTCTCGAAACGGACGGCCAGCTCGTCCACCAGCTCTTGCGGTGGCCGGTCCTGGGCGGCGGCTTCCTGCGCCACTTTCTGGCCGTGCTCGTCCATCCCGATGACGAAATGCACATCTTCTCCGACCAGCCGGCGGAAACGGGCGACCACGTCGGCACCCACCTTCTCGTAGGCGTGGCCGATGTGGGGGTCGCCGTTGGAGTAGTCGATGGCCGTCGTCAGGTAGTATCGGGACACGGAATGATGCCTCGGGTTGCTGCGGTGAGAGGGCGGCTCAGTCGGGCGAATCCGACGAAGAACGGCCGCGGGCCTTACGGGCGGTCACGGTCTCGGCCTTGAGGTCCTGGAGTCCGACGGTGCGCGTCTCGCCGTCCTTGCCCCGCAGTGAAATGGTCTCGCGGAACAGGTCCCAGCCCGTGACCTCTTCCTTGCCACGGCTGGTGTCGAGCCTCTTGCCGACCTTTGGAAAGCGCTTCCTGGCCTGCACGTACAGCTCGTGCTCGTAGCGCAGGCAGGACATGAGACGTCCGCACGCGCCCGAGATCTGCGCCGGATTGAGAGAGAGTCCCTGGTCCTTGGCCAGCTGCAGGGTCACGGGCTCGATCTCCGGCAGCCACAGCCGGCAGCACAACTCGCGTCCGCAGCGCCCGATCCCGCCGAGGCGCTTGGCCTCGTCCCGGACGCCGATCTGGCGAAGCTCGATGCGGGTCTTGAACGTCCGGGCCATTTCCTTCACCAGGGTCCGGAAGTCCACACGCTTCTCGGCCGTGAAGTAGACGGTCAGCTTGTTCCTGTCCCACTGCCACTCGGCCTCGCTCACCTTCATCTTCAGGCGGTGCCGCTCGACGAGAGCGCGGGTGCGCGAGCGGACCTCCGCTTCACTGTCATCGAGCTTCAGCCTGCGTTCGACGTCGGCCGGAGAGGCCCGGCGCAGGACCTTCCGGGCCGGGGGCACCACGGGGCCGTGGTGCGCGTGGTCGCACCCGCCCTCGCAGCTGTGTGTCTCGCCGTCAGCCGTGCGCCTGATCCAGCCCAGGTCCTGGCCCCGATCGGCCTCCACGATCACGTACTCGTTGTCTTCGAGCGGGACGTTGCCCCGATAGCTGTAGTAGTCCGAGCGGACGCCTCTGAACATGACCTGGGCGATCTGGAACACGCGGCCGCTCTTGCCGGCCGGGGAGCCCGAGTCGGAGATGGGGCGTGGGGCCGGATGGGACGGCACCGGGCGACTGCTCCCTCTGCGTCCGTCGGAGATGGGGCGTGGGGCCGATCGGCGCCTGTCGCCGCCGCTCCGGCCGCGCGACCGACTGCGGTCGTCAGTCATCCGCGCCAGGTTCCTCCCAGAAGCCCATGGCGTAGTACTTCGCTCGACGGGCCTCGACGAGCTGCTCCGGGCTCATCTTCTCCAGATCCGTGAGATGCCTGAGGATGGCCTCCCGCAGCACTTCCGCGGCGCCCTCGGGATCTACGTGGGCGCCACCCGGGGGCTCTGCCAGCACCTCGTCGATGATTCCCGAGTCGGCCAGGTCCGGGGCCGTGAGCTTCAGGGCCTCGGCCGCATCCGCCGCCATGTCCCGGCTCCTCCACAGGATCGCCGCACAGCCCTCGGGAGAGATCACGGAGTAGATCGCGTTGTCCAGCATCAAGACCCGATCGGCAACCGCGATGCCCAGAGCTCCGCCGCTGCCGCCTTCCCCGATGATGCACGAGATGATCGGAACGCCGAGACCCGCCATGACGAACAGGTTCCGAGCGATTGCCTCGGCCTGTCCCCTCTCCTCGGCCCCGATTCCAGGGTAGGCGCCTTGCGTGTCCACCAGCGTGATGACCGGGCGGCCGAACTTCTCGGCCATCTGCATCAATCGCTCGGCCTTCCGATAGCCCTCCGGATGGGGCGACCCGAAGTTCCGATGCAGGTTCTCCTTCATGTCACGACCCTTCTGGTGACCCAGGATCATGACGGACCGTCCGTCCAGCGTGGCCCAGCCACCCACGATGGCCGGATCATCACGGAAGTTCCGGTCGCCGTGCAACTCCACGAAATCGTCGCACATCATCCGGATGTAATCCAGGGTGAACGGACGCTCCTGGTGACGCGCCAGCAGGACGCGGTCGTAACGCGTCGGTTCGCCCGGCTCTGAGTTATCGATACGCCTCTCCAGTTCAAGCATCTCCCCGCTCACATCGATCCCCCGCTCTTCGGCGAGACTGCGGAGCTCTTCGAGGTGCTTCTTCATGTCCAGAAGGCCCTCTTGCGCCTCTTCGCTCATCTTTCTATCCGCGAATCAGGTGTACCCGCTCCCGGCCCAGCAAAGCCCTGAGGTCCGCGAGCAGTGCCGCGGAGGGCTCGACCTTGAGCGAACTCGAAGCCAGCATCGGGGGCTTAACTCCGTTGCCATCCGGATGCCATTTCAAGTAGAGGGCTCCATCTCCTGGAGACGATGCGAGCACCTCGCGCACGTTCTTGAACTCGCCGGGGTGTGCCTCGTCTCCTTCCCGGAGCTCGATGCACACCGCGATCCCACCGCTCGCGTCCACGCTTTTCAGTAGGCGGACCGAATCAATAAAGATGGGGGGATTCTCTTCATCTCGCGAGTTTCCGGACACCTGGCCCTCGATGAGGACCGGGGCGTCCTCGGCGAACAGGCCCTTCGTTTCCTGCCATACGTCGCCGAAGACCATGGCCGCTGCCGTGCCGTGGAAGTCCTCCACCGTGAGCTTGCAGTATTCCTTCCCGCTGCTCCGACCCACGTTGACGTTCATCGAAGTCACGACGCACGCGAGCTCCGCCCGGCGGTCCCTGAACTGCGAGATCGTCGAGGTGTTGGTTTCGAGTGCGAACATCTCCACCAGGTCACGGTAACGCTCGAGAGGGTGCCCCGAGATGTAGAATCCCAGTACGGCCTTCTCGTCCTTCAGGCGCTCGGCTTCGGTGAGTGGCGCGATCCGGGGCAGCTGCGGATCCGGGCGCTCGACCGAATCGGTCGAGCCGAACAGCGATTCCTGCCCCGTGTCATGCTCGCGCTGCCGGAGTTGGGCCTCGGAGAGCACCGTCTCGAGCCCGCTCTTCATGGCCCCGCGTTCACCGAACTCGTCCAGCGCCCCCGACGAAATCAGGCATTCGAGGACCCGCTTGTTGTTGAGCCGGAGGTCGATGCGCTGGCAGAAGTCGAAGAGCGACTCGAATGGCCGTTCTTCCCGGGCCTCGATGATGGACCGGATGGCCGATTCTCCGACTCCCTTGATGGCCCCGAGACCGAACCGGATCCGCTGGTCGTCCACGACCGTGAACTTGTAGCGTGATTCCGAGGCGCTCGGCGGAAGGACTTCCAGTCCCATCGAGCGCGCGGTCGTGATGTACTGCACCACCTTGTCCGTGTTGTCGATGATCGAACTCAGCAGCGCGGCCATGAATTCGGCAGGGTAGTGCTTTCGGAGCCAGGCCGTGCGGTACGAGATCAACGCGTACGCGACCGAATGGGCCTTGTTGAATCCGTAGCGGCCGAACGTCCGAATCAGGTCCGCGATCTCGGCGGCCTTCTTCTTCGGGGTGCCTCGCTCGATTGCGCGGGCCTGGAAGTCGTCCAGGACTTTCTTCGTCAGAGCCGCGTCCTTCTTGCCGACCGCCTTCCGGAGCACGTCCGCTTCGGCGAGCGAGAAGCCGGCCAACACGTTTGCGACACGCATCACCTGCTCCTGGTAGGTGATGACGCCGTACGTCGTCTCGAGCACCTCGGCCAGCTCGGGGACCGGGTACTCCACGGGCTCGAAGCCCCGCTTCCTCCTGATGAACACATCCGTCATGCCGGTGTCCAGAGGACCCGGTCGGATCAGCGCGTTCACCGCGGTCAAGTCGTCGAAACGGTCGCACCGCATGGCGCGCAGCTTTTCGGTGGCGAGCGAGGACTCGAACTGGAACACGCCGCGGGTGCCGCCCGTGGCGAGCATGGCGTACACGTCGGGATCGTCGAGCCCAATCTCGTCCCAGTCGATGTCCACACCGTGACGTCGGTGAATGGCCCCTTCGGCGTCGTGGATCACGGTGAGAGTGCGGAGGCCCAGGAAATCCATCTTGAGCATCCCGGCCTTCTCGAGCGCGACCATGTCGTACTGGGTGATGACCTGGTCGTCGTTTTTCGAGTCCCGGCACACGGGCACATACTCATCGAGCGGTCCGGGGGCGATCACCACCCCTGCCGCGTGCACCGACGCATGCCTCGACAGTCCCTCGATGGCCTTGCTGTAGTCGAGGAGCTGGCGGGCCCGCGGGTCGCTCTTGTAGAGGTCCTTGAGCTCCTTGACCTTCTCCACCGCCTCGCCGATCGACAGCGAGAAGCCCGGCGTGTTGGGGATCAGCTTGGCCAGCTTGTCGGTTTCAGCCGGCGTGAACTCGAGCACCCGACCCACATCGCGTATCGCGGCCCGGGCCTGCATCGTCCCGAACGTGATGATCTGGCCGACGGAATCCGATCCGTACTTTTCGCGGACGTAGTCGATGATTCGGCCGCGACGTTCGTAGCAGAAGTCGATGTCGATGTCGGGCATCGACACGCGCTCGGGATTCAGGAAACGCTCGAACAGGAGGTCGAACTCGAGCGGATCCACGTCCGTGATTCGGAGGGAGTACGCGACGATCGAGCCGGCGGCGGAGCCTCGTCCCGGGCCGACGGGAATGTCCCGCTCACGGGCTGCGCGGCAGAAGTCCCACGTGATCAGGAAATACCCGGCGTACCCTGTCTTGGCGATCACGCCGAGCTCGTAGTCGAGTCGCTCGCGGACTTCCTCCGGCAGGGGGTCGCCGTATCGCTCCCCTGCGCCCTCTTCGGCCAGGTGCCGGAGGTGCGCCATGTCGTCCGCGAACCCGGCGGGCACGGGGAACGCGGGCAGGTGGTGCTTCTTTTCGAACTGGATCCCGCACGTCTCGGCGATGTCGACCGTGTTGGACATCAGCTCCGGCCGGTCCGGGAACAGCTCGGCCATTTCGTCGGCCGACTTGAAGTAGGACTCCTCGCCGTCGAACGAGAGCCGGTTCGGGTCGCTCTTGAGGGCTCCGGTCCCGATGCACAACAGCGTGTCGTGCATGTCGGCATCCTCGCGGCGCAGGTAGTGCGCGTCGTTCGTAAGGACCACCGGCAGTCCGAGTTCGTCGGCGATCTGGAAGACGCCCGCGTTGACCTCGGCCTGTCCCTTGATGCCGTGGTCCTGCACCTCCAGGTAGTAACGGTCCGGGAACGTGCGCGCATAGAACTCCGCGGCAGCCTTTGCCCGGTCGTAGCGTCCGAACTGCAGGTTCTTCGCCACCTCTCCCGAGAGGCACGCGCTGAGCACGATGATGCCCTCGGAGTGCTCGGCGAGGATCTCATGGTCGATTCGTGGCTTTCGGTAGAACCCCTCCGTGTGGCCGCGGGAGGTGAGCCGCACGAGGTTGCGGTAGCCGGTCAGGTCACGGGCCAGGACCACGAGGTGTGCAGACTCGGCAGGGGCGTCCTTCGGCTTTTCCTTCTGCCGCCGATCGCCGTACGCGACGTAGGCCTCGAAGCCGATGATCGGCTTGATACCCTTCTTGTTGGCCTTTTCCTGGAACTCCCAGGCCCCGTGCAGATTTCCGTGATCGGTGATGGCGAGGGCGGGCATCCCCAGGGACACGGCCCGGCCGATCAGGTCGCCGATTCGGTTGGCTCCGTCGAGGAGCGAGTACTCACTGTGGCAGTGCAAGTGGACGAAAGACATATGTGCTATCTAGTTCCGACTCGGAAAAGCTGTAGGGTGTCGCAGCGGTTACGGCTGCCGTTTCACCGCAAACTACACCGGCCGGATGACCGCTGGCAAACGGTCCCGCCAATTCGGGAAACGGTCGCTAGTTGGGAACGTAACTAGCTATAAAATAAGTATTTAAGAGGAATGGCGAGGTCCTCGCGGGAT
>JAUVPT010000208.1 GCA_030598525.1 Gemmatimonadota bacterium | reverse complement strand
TTCTCCTCCACTATGCGGGTCGTTACGAGGAGAGCAACGAGGTGCTCCAGCGAGCCGAGGCGATCATCGACGATCGCTACACGAGGAGCGTGTCGCTCGCGCTGCTCTCCCTCGTCACCAGCGACCGGGCGCTGGCATGGCTTCCGAGCGAAACCGAGCGGTTGATGGTGAACTACTACGGCGCGCTCAACTACCTGGCCCTCGGCGACCCGGAAGAAGCGGCCGTGGAAGTACGCCGCCTGAGTCGGCTCCTCGAGTTGGGCGAGGAAGACGAACTCGAGCCGGACGAGCTCGCGATGCGGCAATTGCTCCGCTACTTCGCGGGTTCGGTGTTCGAGGCCTCGGGCAATCGCAACGATGCTTCGGTCGCGTACCGGCATGTGTGGTCGCCGGCCGACGCGATCGCTGATACACCACTTCGGCCACGCTTTCTCGACCTGTACGGAGAGGACCTGCCGGACGAGACGCCCGTGGGGGCGGAGCAGGACTTCGATACAGCCCTGGACTCGATCATGGCGGCGGTTGCCGACGGCACACGCCAGCGCGCCGCCGCGGACAGCCTGGAGGCCGTCGCCGAAGTGGATCTCCCGGCTCCCGCGGACAGCGGCCAGGCGCTCGTACTTCCCGACAGCCTGATCGGGCCACCCCGTCCATCCGTCGAGCGGGGGGGTGACGTCGTGGTGCTTCTCGAGCACGGGTTCGTGGCGCACCGAGTGGAACGGTCGCTGAACGTGCCGCTGTTCCCGATCGAAGCCGACGCACTGCACAACTCGAACTCCGACGTTCGCTTCGCCGCGGCATCCTGCGTCGCGTCGAGAGCGTTCCAGGGTCGCTACGATTTCTCGGAGATACTCGCCGAGTCAGGGACCGACTGGCGAGGCAGCTCGGGCGGAAAGTGCATCGTTCCGGGCGCCGGGAATACGAACGACGAGAAGGATGATCCAGGGCGCGACCTCTACCTGATGAGGGTCGCCTGGCCGGAGATGGTCTCTTCGGGACTTCCGGCGGATCTGTCGGTGCTCGGCCTGGCGATTGCCGCGGACGCCGGACCCCTGCAGATGGCGACGCTGGACTCCGTGCCGGAGATGGCCAATTCCACGCCGGACGACCTCGGCGCGGGAGTCCTTCCCACCGGGAGCGATGCGGCAGGCGGTCAAACAGGTCCGCTGCCCACCGTAATGAAGCCCGGCATGCGGGGGTCCGTTTCGGATGCGGTCACCGACGAATTCGAAGACAAGCTCGGTGGCATCCTGATCAAGGCGGTGGCGCGCACTGCCTTGAAATACGAGTTGGCCCGGGGAATCGAGAAGGAGCTGGACAAGGAGAACGAGACCCTCGGCGACATCGCATTCCTCACCGCCAACGCCGCCGCCGCGCTGTTCGAGCGCGCGGACACGCGCTCGTGGCACCTGCTGCCTGACGAGCTGTCGGTGGTTCGTCTTCGCCTGCCGCCCGGCACCCATCCCCTGACGCTCCAGGTCGAGACCGGCCGGGGGGGCATACAGCTGATCGATCTCGGTGAGGTGAACGTGCGGGACGGGAGCGTGCACGTGCTCTCCGCCCGAGTTTGGCCATGAGGCTCACTCAGGGTTAGCTTCCCGGCCTTCACGACACGGCGAGAAGCGGCGTATGAGCGTTATTCCTGCCGCGTGCCACCCTGACGAACACGGATTGCTGGCAGGCGAATGATAGGCATCGAGAGAGAAAAGGTCGGACGACTTCCGGTGTGGGCGTGGGCCGTCCTGTCGGGCTTCGCGATCTGGCTGCTTTACGTGTTCACCCTCGGACCGTCGACGGCCTTCTGGGACACATCCGAGTACATCGCTACGGCGCACATCCTCGGTCTACCGCACCCGCCCGGGAACCCTTTCTTCGTGTTGTTCGGAAAGGGGTGGCTGCTGCTCACGGGCTGGACCGGCCTCGAGGTCGCCACCCGGATCAACCTGCTGAGCGCCACCGTATCGGCCGCGGCCGCCGTGTTCTGGTTCCTCGCGGTGATGCGGATTTGGGCCCACTTCACCGAGAATCGCGCCGTCGCGTTGATGGCCGCTTTTTGCGCCGTCCTGGTGAGCGGCACGGCGTACACGGTGTGGGCCCAGTCCAACGTGAACGAGAAGGTGTACACGGTCTCGCTCATGTTCGTGGCCGCGATCTCGTACCTGGCGATGCTGTGGGAGGATCACAGCGACACGTTCCGCGGCGACCGCCTGATGGTCCTGATCGCGTTCCTGCTCGGTCTTGGAGCGACGAACCACCAGATGTCGCTTCTTCCGTTGCCGGCCCTGGCCGTATTCGTGTTCTGGCACAACCACGGCCGCCTGCTGAACTGGAAGTCCGTGGCGATCGTGGCTGGGGGCCTCGTGTTCGGCGTGGCACTGGGCGCCGCGCTCCAGGGACTCGGCTGGCCCCTGCCTCGTTTGTGGCTGTACACGGGAGTCCTCGCCGTGGTGGCGGTCGTCCTGTCTCCCCGGGTCGCGGTGGCGGGCACCGTGTTTCTGCTCATCGGATTCTCGGTCCAGCTTCTGTTCGTGCCCATTCGTTCGGCCCAGAACCCGATCATCGACGAGGCGGACCCGGAATGTGTGGTGATCGGGGAAGACGGAACGCGGGACAACCGGATCATCGATGCGGTGATCCCGAAGCAGTACGACACCGGGTTCGGCGAGAAGAAGCTGGCAGTGCGGTGCGACAAGCTGGCAGCCTCGATCGCGCGTGAGCAGTACCAGAAGCCGCCCTGGGCCGAAGAGCAGTCTCCGAGGAAAGCCCAATTCGCCATGTTCTGGCAGTACTTCGACTGGCAGTGGGCTCGAACGCTCCCCATTGGAGTCCGCGGTCTGGTCACGATGCTGTTCCTGGCCTTCGGGATCATCGGCCTGGTGCGCCATGCTCGTGGCGACATGGACAGTTTCGTCTATTTCGCCACGTTCCTTGCCACGATCACCGTCCTTCTGATCTTCTACCTGAACTTCAAGTACGGATACAGCACATACGGGGATATCCCACTGGATCGCCGCGAGGTGAGGGAACGGGACTACTTCTACGTGTTCAGTTTCAACGTGTGGGGGCTGTACGCAGGGTTGGGAATTGCGACGGTATGGAAGTGGATCGGGGACCGCTTCGCAACAGAGCGTGATCGGACACGAGGCCTCCGCCTCGCTTCACCCATCCTGAGCATCGCGTTCCTGCCGCTGATCTTCAATTTCGCACTCGTCGACCGGCGTGGAGACCACTCGGCAAGGGATTGGGCCTGGAATATTCTGCAGTCGATCGAGCCGTACGGGGTCGTCTTCACGAACGGGGACAACGACACGTTCCCGCTGTGGTATCTGCAGGAAGTGGAGGGAATCCGGCGGGATGTGACGGTCATCGTCCACTCGTACCTCGGCACGAAGTGGTATCCGAAGCAGCTTCGGGATCTGACCACACCGTGCCCGGAAGGCGTCGATCCGCTAGCCACGCCCACCGTAGTCACGTGCCAGAGGCCGTTCGACCGGGAGAACGCGATCGACCTCTATCGGGATTGGGAGATCTCGCCGCCTCAGCGCGCGATCCACTCCCTCTCGAACGCGAGAATCGACTCACTCCCCATCTACCAACCGATTCCGGCCGGTACGACCGTCCAGTTCACGCCGAACATCACCGTGCAGTTCGACCAGGAGACGTTCCTGATGCACCCGGACTTCCTGGTCTGGTTCATCGTCCAGGAGTCGCTGGGGGACCGGCCGATCTATTTTGCGGCCACGGCGCCGCCGGTATACGAACAATGGAACCTCGGCCCGCACTTGATCCGGCACGGACTCGCGCACAAGCTGGCTGAGAATGTCGAGCCCACAGACGACATAGTCCTGCTCGACCCGCAGTTCGTCATCCGGTGGATCGACGTCGAGCGGACCGAACACCTGCTGTGGGATGTCTTCCGCCTGGACTACCTGTTCGATTGGGAACTCTGGCCCGAGCCTTCCACGAGGGCGAGCATACCGGCGCAGTACTACATCGCGCACATAGCTCTGGCTGCGGCACTGGACTACCTCGACCGGCCGGAAGATGCGGAAGCGGCGGCGAGTCGCGGTGAGAGACTGCTCGAGCTGAGCGGACGGGTCATTCCCTGAGGTCGGGCCGGGAATCGCTCGAGGCCGTCAGACCAGTGATCTGACGGCCCGTGGCGGACACCGCCACGTACTGAGCCCTGCCTTCCGGCGTCAGCACGAGCTCCAGCTCACTGGTTCCGGTGCTCCCCAGGAAGCGGCCGAGTTTCGTGTCGAACCGCACCATCTGCTCGGCGGCACCCCGTAGAGACA
>JAUVPT010000058.1 GCA_030598525.1 Gemmatimonadota bacterium | reverse complement strand
TTCGGGTGATCTGGCCTTCGACCTGGAGGCGCATGGGGCCGTGGAAGCCGCGGGCAGAGCGAAGGCATTCGGCCCCCTGCCGGCCGCATGGCCCCGCAATCAGCTAAGAGTGTCTTTCTTCTTCGATCCAGCTTCTTTGTGAGGTGAACTGAGTGATGACGGGACGGAAGCTAGCGACTGTCGGACTGGTGACATTGACCTGCATGGTGGTTTTCGCGGGCGTAGGCCGGGCGCAGGATCCGGGCGACGTCCGCGTCGGCATCACGTACACACCGGGCTACCTGCCGGGGCTGGTGATGACGGCGGTCGAGTCGGACGGACCGTCGGGTGATTTCGCTGCGCAGGCGGACAGCATCCTCCGGCGGGACCTGGACTATGCCGATCGGTTCCAGATCATTCCGGTCCCGGACGACCTTCCGACCGACGGACCCGTGAATTACGGGCTGTGGAACCAGCTGGGGGCGGTATGGCTCGTGGTGTCCGAGCTCACCGGGACGGCCGCGCAGCCCGTTCTCCGGGTGAGTCTTCACGACGTGGTGTTTTCGGAGCTGAAGGAGGTGAAGGCCTTCTCGCTCCCGCGACCCACCGATTCGGGCTTTCGGATGGCGGTGCACAGGGTGGCCGACGAGGTCGTGGCGTGGGCCACGGGCGAGCCAGGGATCGCGGCGTCACGCATCGTGTTTCGACGCATGGTCACGCCGACCGCGTCCGACCTGTTCCTGATCGACAGCGACGGGTATGGCCTCCGGAGGCTGACCCACGAGGCGGCGACCAACGACAGCGCGATCGTGATGTCCCCGGAGCTGTCCCCGAACGGACGCTACGTCGTGTACGTGTCGTTCAAGTCCGGGAAGCCGGTGATTTACGAGATAGACCTCGTGACCGGGGCCGAGGTGGTGATCTCGGACATCGGGCGCATCAACGTGACGCCGGTGTACTCGCCGGATGGACGGCGGATCCTGTTCGGGCGAACCGAAGACGATCACACGGAGTTGTTCGAAATCCAGCGTGATCCCCTGTGCTGCACGCGGAGGGTGACGTACACGTCGACGGGCGAGACGCTGGGTGGGGCCTACTCTCCCGACGGACGGTCGCTCGCGATCACATCCACTCCGCTCGGCAATCCGCAGATCTATGTTCTGGATCTTCAGCGGGGAGGCGATCCGTCGATCGTAAGCCGGTACGTGTTCGGGGAACGTGGGTACGCCACGTCGCCGCACTGGTCGCCGCGCGGGGATCGGATCGCCTACCACACCTGGGTCGACAGCTGGTTTCAGATTGTAACGGTCAACCCGGACGGGACGGATCGCCGTGTCATGACGTCACGTGGAAGCAACGAGGATCCGAGTTGGGCGCCGGACGGGCGACACCTCGTTTTTGCCGGTACGTTGCGCGGCTACTACGCACTCTGGGTGCTGGATACGGTGAGCGGCAGGCTCCGGTCAGTGGCGGTGAACCAGGTGGATCAGCTTCCGCACTGGTCGGGCCCCGTCCCGCCTGGTTCCTGAGGCCCTAAATTAGGGGCGCGCACGGCTTGGCAAGCGCGCGCGGGCAGTATACAATACAGCGGTTCCGGTGGAACTAGCTCAACTGTCACGACCGTACGAGATCCGATATCCCGTTCCGGGAGTTCGCGACTCACTGAAAAGGAGCGTAAAAGATGCGTCTCAATGGTAGGATCGCAGCTCTCCTGGTTCTCCTCGCCGTGGGAGCTGCCGCCTGCGCCGGGAACCCGGCACCCGAGCCGCCGCCAGTGGTGGCCGAGACCGTACCCGCGCCTGATGCCGACAGCCTCGCCGCAGTGCGTGCAGCGGAGCGCGAAGCAGCGGCCGCACGTCTATGCAGCGAAGCCGCATCGGCGATGGCGGCTGGCAACTACGATCGGGCTCGCAGCCTCTACACGCAGGCCCAGCGCGACTATGCCGGCACCGAGTGTGCGAACACGGCGGGCGGCCAGATCGCTCTGATCGATGCGATCACGGTGATTCGCGAGCGCGTCCACTTCGATTTCGACAAGTACAACATCCGGGATGATGCGGCGGCAGTCCTGGCGGCCAAGGCCGAGGTTCTGCAGCAGTTCCCGGGCGTCAAGCTCACGATCGAAGGGCACGCCGACGAGCGCGGCTCGATCGAGTACAACCTGGCACTGGGACAGCGTCGTGCAGACAGCACGGTTCGGTACCTGGTCAGCCTCGGCCTGTCGGAAGACATGTTCAATACCGTGAGCTACGGTAAGGAACGGCCGGTAGCCCAGGGCTCGAACGAGGACGCCTGGCAGATGAATCGGCGCTCCGAGTTCGTAATTGAGAACATGGACGCTCTTTGATCCGTAGAGTTCTCATTACGGCGTCATTTACCCTTCTGGGCGCAGCATGCGCCATGAAGAGCGACGTGGCGGATCTCGAATCCACGTTGCAGGCGCAGATGCAGGCGGAACGCGCCCAGAGGGACAGCCTGATGACGGAAATCAGGCAGCTGCGATCGGTGCTGCTGGACAGCCTCAACGTCCAGCAGCGCCGTGACATTTCTGGCAGGGTGGATCTCGGACGCCAGATCGAAGACCTGTCGATCGCGGTCACACAGTTGACGGCTCTGACGGGAGAGACCCAGCGCCAGCTGGCGGTGATGCAGGATTCAGGTACCGGCCTGGCGGGGGCCGCTGCGGCGGGCGCCACCGGTGCGGCCCTCACGGGTGGTGGTGATGGCGGCGAATCTCCCGTGACTGACGGCCAGCCCGAGGCCCTCTACGAGGCGGCCCTGCGGCAATTCCGGCGCGGCTCGTATGAGACGGCCCGCGCCGGCCTCGATCAGTTTCTCGAACAGTACCCGAGTCACGAGTTGGCGCCTGACGCACAGTACTTCAGGGCAGAGACCTTCGCGGAAGCTGGCGAACTCGACGAAGCCCTGGAGGAGTACGCCCGGGTTCTGGAGTTGTACCCGAACTCGCGGCGCGCGCCGACTGCGCTGTACAAGAGCGGACTCATCGAGCTTCAAAAGGGCAACGTGGACGATGCTCGCACCTTCTTCCAGCGAGTCGTCCAGGGTTACCCGGACAGCGATGAGATCGACCTGGCGGAGCGGGAGCTCACCAGACTGCAAAACTGAGCCTGCCGGCCCGGGGTTTGCGTCCCATCGCGGGTTGCCGAACCCGGACGAGGAGGACGCGTGCGCTGCCCCACCTGTGATCACATAGAGGACCGTGTCGTCGATTCGCGGCTCAGCCGCGGTGGTCGTGCCATCCGCCGCCGCAGGGAGTGTATCGCGTGTGGTCAGCGTTTCACGACGTACGAGCTCATCGAGCGGGAGCCACTCACCGTCCGCAAGTCGTCGGGTGCCATCGAACCGTACGATCGTCAAAAGCTCCTCCGCAGCATCAGGATCGCCTGCGCGAAGCGTCCCGTGTCTCTCACCGAGATCGAGAATATGGTCGACGGCATCGAGGAGACGCTCGATGCATCAGATGCCCGTGAGATCAGCAGTGAGGCAGTCGGGGAGCTCGTGATGCGCCACCTTCAGGGGACGGACCAGGTGGCTTACGTGCGGTTCGCCTCGGTGTACCGGAACTTCCAGGATACCACGGAGTTCATGGAGGAAGTACGAGAGCTGGTGTCGAGGGCCCGCTACAGGGCCCGTGGGCAGCAGGAGCTCTTCGAGGCTCCAGACGAGGCGAGCGAATAGCCGAATGGTGGGCGACCTGGGCGAGATGCCCTTCCTGGATCACCTGGAGGAACTGCGCGGGCGCGTGATCTGGTCCCTCGTTGCCCTGGTCGTGCTATCCATCGTCGGCTTCTTCCTGGTGACCGAATTCGGCGTGATGGAGATTCTGGAGCGCCCGTTCAACCAGGTCCTGCCGGGCGAGGGTCTACGCTACACGAGCCCCACGACACCCGTCATCGTCACGTTCAAGCTGGCTTTCGTAGTGGGCGGCATCCTGGCACTCCCGGTCATCGCCTACCACACATGGGCCTTTTTTTCGCCGGCTCTTCACGAGCATGAGAAGAAGTACATCGTCCCGGCAATTTCGGTGGGTTTCGTGCTCTTTCTCGCCGGAATCGCGATGGCCTACTTCCTGGTGCTGCCACTGGGCCTGCGGTTCCTGATCGGTTTCCAGGCCGAAACCCTGACGCCGATCATCACGATAGACGAGTACCTCCGGTTTGCCACGCGGCTCATTCTCGCCTTCGGCATCATATTCGAAATGCCGGTGATCCTCGTCCTCCTGAGCTTCATGGGGATCGTCACACCGGCCGGACTTCGGAAGTACCAGCGACATTCGCTCGTGATTCTGGCCGTGACCGCGGCCATGCTCACGCCGGCGGATCTCGGCACGATGTTCATGCTTCTCGTGCCCATGATTGTGCTGTACGAGCTATCGATCTGGCTGGTGCGGATGGTCGGCGGCGGGCGCACACGCCCACGGGCCGAGGAGCCGGCCCCGGAGTCCTGACGGCGATGCGAGCCGCACGCCTCATCCTTCTCGGGATCATCCTGATGGGCCTGCCCGCGCCCGTGGCCGCCCAGGAGCCTACCCGTGAGTTACGTGGCCGCGGCGATCTGGAGTTGGAGCGGGAGGGGCAGTTTGCTGTCGATGAAGACGGTTTTCCTATCGACACGCTCGGACTCCCGGCTGACACGACCCCCCGTATCGACATCGAAGCAAGGCGCCAGGCCCTGGAGGCGGAGGGATTCCCGGCGCGCGACGACATCTTCGGCCAGTTGAAGGATCTTCCCGGGTTCATGGTGTTCGAGTACCGGGGCGAGGAAGTTCGGCTCGAGGTGGACGAGCAGCGGATCGAGTTGCTCGGTGACGCCCAGGTGAACCGGGGCGCCGACGTCCTGACGGCGGACACGATCCGCTATCGCGGCAACGTGAAGTTCATGTCCGCCCTCGGGAACATCCAGTTGGTGGGTATGGATCAGAAGGACGTGAAGAGCGACTCGGTGCTGTACTACGATCTCGCCAACCTCAAGGGGACCGTGTTCGGGGCGGAGACGCAGTTCATGCAGGGCGGTACGACGTGGCGGATCGTGGGGGATGTGATTCCCAAGGCTCAGGACACGGTGTTTGCTTCCCAGGGCGCGTTCACCTCGTGCGACGTGGAGGCGCCCCACTACCGGTTCCAGGCTGGCCAGATCAAGCTCGTGAACCAGGACGTCATCGTGGCGTGGCCCGTGGTGCTGTACGTGAGCAACGTGCCCGTGTTCTGGCTCCCGTTCTTCGCGCAGGACATCCGGCCGGGTCGGCGCAGTGGAATCCTGCCACCCCGATTCGGTTTCAACGACCTGGTCCAGACATCGGGCAGCACCAGCCGGAATGTCACCGATTTCGGATACTATTGGGCGATTAACGACTACACCGATATCCAGGGGTCGATCGATTGGTTCAGTGGGAATTTCACGCGACTGAACGGCGTGTTTCGGTATCGCTGGCTGAAGAAGTTCATCCGGGGAAGCATCGCCTACGGCGAGACCTTCAGCGAGACCGGGCGCAACCTGACACTGGGCCTGAATCACAACCAGGAGCTCGGGCTGGCGACTACCCTCAGGGTTTCGGGGCGGTATATCCAGGACACACGTACGTTCCAGGACCAGACCTACGATCCACGATTGCAGACTCAGTCCATCGATTCCGATGCCGGCCTGAATCACCGGTTCTCGTTCGCCAACATCTCCGTCTCGGCTCGCCGGCGACAGTTTCTCACCAGCGACAGGACGGAGCTCACGCTGCCTCAGTTCAGCATGAGCTTCTCGCCTATCACCCTGTTCGCCGCCCCCCGCTCGAGTGAGGGTCTGTTCAACAACATGACGCTGAGCGGTACCGGGAGATTCGGCCGTCAGAGCACCAGCCAACAGTTCGCGACCGACCGGACCACCACCAACGGCTCCCTGTCCGGCGGCCTGAGACTCAAGCAGTTGAACATCTCGGGAAGCGCCAGATACGACGAGGTGCGCACGACGGAGGAAGACTCGACAGGCATCGAATTCCCATCGGTGGCGGTCAGGCGGATGGACTGGAATGCCGGACTCGACTACCAGGTCAATCTAGTCGGATCGACGACGCTGCGACCGAACGTCAGGTTGAATGGAGGCTATTTTCGGTCACCTGACACATTCGGCGACTTCGTCTCGATTCCAGCGCAGATGAGTTTTGGGGCCACCCTCAGCACCGACATCTTCGGATTCTATCCGGGCTTTGGCTCGTTCAGCCGGGTCCGTCACAAGATGTCTCCCGGGTTTTCGTGGGCGTATGCGCCGGCCGTCGGTGTCGACTCGGCGCGAGCTTCCATTCCCAACTTTCCGCTGGATTCGATCCGGGCGCGTCACACGCTCTCCTTTACCCTGAGGCAGACGTTCGAGGCGAAGGTACGGGGGCGGGCAGAGCCCACGGGTGCGGTGCCCGGTGCGGACTCCACAGCCGCCCTGGCGGGCGCCGCGGCAGAGCTGGCGACCGACACCGTCACGGTGGATCCACTCTCGCCGTCCGACCTCACCGGACCGCCCCGTATGCCCCCACGAGACCAGGTAGTCACCCTGCTCGCGATCAACACGTCGGCCTTCGTCTTCGACTTCGAGCGGGCGAAGCTAGGAGAGCCCGCTCTGATCTCGCCGACCATGTCCAACAACATCAGCTCTGATCTGCTCAGGGGCCTGACGGTCAACATGACCCATCGACTGTTCGAAGGGACGGGAGTGGATCGCAGATTCAGTCCGTCGCTGCAGCAGATCGCCCTGAGCTTCAGCCTCCGGTCAGGCACGAACCTGGGCGACCTGGTGGGTCTCGGGGGGAGTGCGGCTCGCTCCCCGCAGGATCGCGCGGCGGATGCTGCCCCACGCGAGACCGATGCTCGCGAAGGCCTGCGTGGGTTTTACGATGTGGACCGGACGGACCCGTTCGCCGAGGGAGCCCGGGGAGGACCGTGGAATCTCAGCCTGCGCTATTCCCTGATTCGCCCCCAGACGGAGGGTGGGTTCGAGAGCCAGACGGTGGATGGAACGATGTCGTTCCATCCCACGCCGGGATGGGCCGTACGCTGGACCACGCAGTACAATTTCACGTCGGGCGATTTCGGCCAGCAGTTGATCACCCTGGATCGCGACCTTCACCGGTGGCGAGCCTCCTTCCAGTTTGCCCGCTCCCCCAACGGGAACGTCGTATTCTCGGTCGGCGTACACCTCACGGACGCTCCGGAGCTCAAGGGCGACTACAAGCAGCAGACCAACTGAGGACGGTCGTGGCAGAGTGGCCGGGTTCTTGAACTGAACCGGGCAGGATTCCGCATCGACGACCCGGGCGGCGGCCCTGCCGCAGCCCTGTGGAAAAAGCTTGCGGACCCCTGGAGGTTCTAGTGCGTTCCGTCGACGACAGACGGCTCCGGCTCGCTGCGCGGGCCACCGTGAAGGGAGAGGCGCAAACGCGGATGACCAGGCACCACCAGCTCAAGAACGAGGCGCGCAGGGCCGAACAGCGGTCCGATTGGGCTCGAGCGATCGAGTTGTACAAGAGCGCAATTCGTCTCGATGATGAGCATGAATCGGGGTCTGACGTCGGTGTCTACAACCGGGTCGGCGATCTCTACCTGAGGCAGGGCGATACGGCGGCCGCCGTCGAGTACTATGAACAGGCTGCCGACCGCTATGCGTCCCACGGGCTTCACACCTCTGCTATAGCGCTCTGCAATAAGATTTTGCGAATCGCTCCGGACCGAGACGAAGTGTACGGCCGACTCGCACGGCTGCATGCGTCCACGGGACTGCTCGCGGAGGCGAGAAGCGCGTTCCTCAGGTTCGCTGACCGGATGAGGGAAACCGATCGCCTGAGTGAGGCCCTGGAGGCCGTTCAGGACCTGGTCAGCCTGACCGGAGACGAGGAGCTTCGGACGGCTTTTGCCGAGCAGTTGGTCGGGGCGGGCCTCGGAGCGCAGGCCGTGGCCCAACTGCGCCTGGTGTATGAGGCCCGGGTGGCCGGCGGTCGCAATGCCCAGGATATCCGGGAGAAGATCCTGTCCCTCGACCCGGATGCAGATCCAGTGGCCGGGACTGCGCCTCCGCCCCCGCGTGCTACGCTGACTCCCGATCCGTTGGTCTCGGACCTCCCGTTTCCACTTGCAGACGAGCCGCTGCCGATCGACGTCGAGCCGGCCGGTTCCCCTCCAGATGCATTGGATAAGTTTGACGAAGTGTCCCTCGATCTCCCGGAGGCCCCGGCCGAGAACGATCTGAGCGTCGAGTCCGTACTCACCAGGTTCCGTTCCCAGGTGCGGGATATCGTAGAGGAGACGGACCACGCGGTTCACTACGACCTCGGCGTCGCCTACATGGGGATGGAACTGTTCTCGGACGCCATCGGGGAATTCCGACTGGCCATGCAGAGTCCTGCCCTGATGGAGTCGGCGCACGCACTGCTCGGCGAGTGCATACGGGCTCGTGGTGAGCCCGAGGGCCCACGGGCAGCGGAAACCGATCCCGTGGCAGTGGATGAGCCTATCCTGCCGCTTGCCTCACCGGACGACTTCATGATGGGCCAAACACTGGACCTGGAGGTCCCCGCCGAAGAATCACCCGACCCGCTGGCCGAGGCGGAACCCGCGGAAGAATCCGCAGCGGATCCCGGTGGGTCGACGTCCGC
>JAUVPT010000222.1 GCA_030598525.1 Gemmatimonadota bacterium | reverse complement strand
ATCTACATCGAAGTCAAGCCGATGCATGCTGACATCGTGGGTCACGCGCGAACCGTCCTCCTGGCACTCGTCGGGGCCGTCGGCTTCGTCCTCCTGATCGCGTGCGCCAACGTGGCGAATCTGCTGCTGGTCCAGGCGGCATCCCGAGAGAAGGAGATGGCGATTCGGGCGGCGCTTGGCGGATCTCGCGGCAGAATCGTGCGACAGCTGCTCACGGAAAGCGCCCTTCTTGCCGTCGTTGGCGGGTTGGCGGGGTTGTTGCTTGCCCGCTGGGGCGTGGATCTTCTGCTGGCTCTGCGTCCGGCGAATCTACCTCGGGTGGAAGCGGTCGGGATCGACGGACCGGTCCTGCTGTTTACGCTCGCAGCGAGCGTGTTCTCAGCGGTCGTGTTCGGGCTGGTGCCTGCGCTGCAGGCCTCCAAGCCGGACCTGAACGACTGCTTGAAGGACAGAGGAACCGTCTCTCCGGATATGCGTCGCCGTCGCCTGCGGAGCGCGCTGGTCGTGGCCGAGGTCGCCCTGTCGATGGTCTTGTTGATCGGCGCTGGCCTGATGTTTCGATCCTTCCTCGCGCTTCAGAAGCAGGATCTGGGCTTCGAGCCGTCCGGGGTCGTCACGTTCCGGATCACGATGCCGGGCTTGAGATCCGAGTACGGGACCCCGGACGGGCGCGCGATGTTCGTCTCCGAGCTCGAGGAGAGAGTGGAGGCGCTCCCGGGGGTCAAGAGCGCGGGTGGGGTTCAGGTTCTGCCCCTCAGCGGCCGCTTCTGGACCTCTCCATACTCGGTCAGGGACGCCGATGAGAAGGAGTGGGGCGTGCTGGAGGCTGACTATCGGTTCGCCACTCCCGGCTACTTCGAGGCCCTCGGGCTCCGGCTGGTCACCGGCCGCTTCTTCAAGCAATCCGAGAACGACGACGGGGCGGAGGTGGTGGTCGTGGATCGCGCCCTGGCGGCGCGCGCCTGGCCCGGTGAGGAGCCGATCGGTCGCTACTTGCGGGCCGTGATCAGCCCGTTCGACGGGACGGGCCCCCGGCAGACGTGGGTCAAGGTCGTCGGCGTGGTCGAGAATGTGCGGTCGCAGGATCCGAGGACGCTCGGTCGCGAAACGATCTACTTCCCGTATCGTCTGCAGGGAGCCTTCTTCAACGTCACGATGGCCGTGCGTACCGAGAAGGATCCCGCCGCACTGATTCCGGCTATTCGGTCGGAGGTCGCCAAGCTCGATTCCTACATGCCGGTGGCGGCGGTAACGACGATGGAGGAGTACGTCCGACTGGCCAAGGGACCGACCCGGTTTGCCATGATCCTGATCGGGATCTTCGCCGGGGTGGCCCTGGTCCTGGCCTCCGTAGGGCTGTACGGAGTCATCTCTTCGCTGGTCAGGCAGCGTACGCATGAGATCGGTGTCTACATGGCGTTCGGGGCCGAGAGCCCCCATATACTCCGGATGGTGGTGCGACGGGGCGCAACGCTGGCGATCGCCGGCGTGGTCGTGGGTCTCCTCGTGTCTCTCGCCCTGACGAGGGCTGTCGCCAGTCTGCTCACCGGAGTGACGGCCACGGATCCGGCCACTTTTCTCGCCGTTGGCGTACTGCTGACCGTGGTGACTCTGCTCGCGAGCTACATCCCGGCCCACCGTGCGGTGCGGGTGGATCCGATGGAGGCCCTGCGCCACCACTGACCTGTCCCGGACGGTCGGGAAGGGGGAGTCTCACCCCCCCCGCTGAGGCCGCCATCCCATACCCCCCTTGACGGGTTTCGATATATCGTTACGTTATACTTGTCGATATATCGCGTAATACTCGTAAGACCGAAGGCATGGTCGTGGGAATGACCGAATGAACGCCAAGTTCGACAAGGGATCCAACCCGTGGTCCTCCATGTTCGGTCCCGGGGCTTCCGGCTTCGGAAAGCCGAACTTTCGCTGGCGGATCTTCGACCGCGGCGACCTCAAATACATGATTCTCGAATTGCTTCGTGACCGGCCAATGCACGGCTACGAGGTAATGCGGGCCCTGGAGGAGACATCCGGTGGCGCATACACCGCCAGTCCCGGCTCCGTCTATCCGACGCTGCAGTCTCTCGAGGATGAGGGCTACGTGAGCAGCGAGGAGATGGACGGCCGGAAGGTCTACACGATCACCGGGGAAGGGCGCGAGTTCCTGGATAGCAACAAGGATCGGGTGGAGCAGATCCTTCATCGGATCGGCGATTTCGCAAAGCACTTCTCCGGCGCGCCGATGACCGATGTGACAAGGTCCTTCATGCGGTTGGCGCATGCCAGCTTCGAGCAGTCGATCCGCCGGGTAGGTGACGAGGACTCGATGGACAGGCTGCGGGAGATCCTCGAAAAGGCGGCGCGTGAAATCGAGAACGTGGGCAGCGGGGGTACGTCCCCCGGGACATCCGGAAGCGGGGCGGAAGAAGAATGATCGGGATACTGTTTGGAGCGTGGATCTTCTGCATGGTGTCGTTCTGCGCGATTGGCGTGGGTTGCCGCGTCGCGTGTCACAAGCGTCGTATCTGCGGGCGGGCGTGCATATGCGGCCGGCACGAGGTCTCCGCGAAGTCGATCTCGGGAGGCGCCCGCCAGGGCCTGCCCGGCGTGATCGCGGGTCGTCCCTCGCGCCTTCGCGCGGCGGAGACCCGTGTCAGGGCCTTGCAGCAGCGGTACGTCGAGGGTCGGCTGTCGATGGAGCAGTACGAGACGGAATTGGATCGCGTGGTGGGGCTGGCGTGAGACAGCGCTGCGCGTGGGCAGGGTCGCGCGAGGAAATGCGATCCTATCACGACGAGGAGTGGGGCGTACCCATCCACGACGACCGATTGCACTTCGAGTTCCTGATTCTCGAGGGAGCGCAGGCCGGCCTCAGCTGGGAGACCATCCTGCGAAAGCGGGAAGGGTACCGGAATGCCTTCGCAGGCTTCGATCCGGTAGCTGTGGCGCGGTTCGGCGACGCGGAGCAGCAGATCCTCCTGCAGAACCCTGGGATCGTGCGGAACCGTCTCAAGATCCGGTCGGCCGTCAGCAACGCCCGGTCCTTTCTGGAAATCCAGGGCGAGTTCGGCACATTTGACGCGTACATCTGGCGGTTTACCGATGGCCAGACGATTCGGAACGCCTGGGAGGACCTTTCGGGCCTTCCGGCTGAGACCGACGAATCCAGGGCCATGAGTCGAGACCTGAAGAAGCGTGGCTTCCGGTTCGTGGGTCCGACCATCTGCTATGCCTATATGCAGGCTGCCGGGCTCGTGAACGACCACCAGGTGGACTGTTTCCGTTACTCCGAGGTCTGACCCGTGACTCAAACTCGACCAGGCGCGCTGGTCACAGGCGCGTCGAGCGGCATCGGCTACGAACTGGCGAAAATCCTGGCCCGGGAGGGGCATGACGTGGCCCTCGTCGCCCGGTCCGCCGATCAGCTGGAGAGGATCGCAATCGACTTGAGGGAAGATTTCGGCGTCCGGACTCTCGTCGTCCCGGCCGACCTGTCCGACTCCGACAGCCCGGACCGGATCTTCGAGCGCCTTCGGGAGGCCGAGTTCCAGGTGGACGTTCTGGTCAACAACGCCGGGTTCGGAACGATGGGGCGCTTCGCGCGATCCGACACCGGTGCGCAGGTGGACATGGTCGGGGTCAACGTCTCGGCCCTCACGCATCTCACACGCCTGTACGCGGAACGGATGGTCGGGCGCCGCCACGGCCGTATCATGAACGTCGCTTCCACCGCCGCATTCCAGCCCGGGCCTTTCATGGCCGTGTACTTCGCCACCAAGGCTTACGTGCTGTCCTTTTCGGAGGCGCTTGCCGAGGAGTTGCGGAACACCGGGGTCACGGTCACTACGCTGTGTCCGGGTCCGACGGTCACCGGCTTTCAGAAGAGAGCTGGAATGGAGCATGCCCCGATCGGGGGCCGAATGGTGACGGGGAATGCCGTCTCGGT
>JAUVPT010000079.1 GCA_030598525.1 Gemmatimonadota bacterium | reverse complement strand
TCAACGACGACGACGTCGTCACCCGATCGCACGAGAAAGCAGTTGGCCTGGAAAGGACCCACCGGTACGGCTCGAACGTCGAGGCCGGGTGACATGGCTCAGATCAGACTGAGAAGGAAGTACCGCAGCCGCAGGAGCCCGTCGCGTTGGGGTTTTCGAACGTGAAGCCCTGTCCCTGGAAGCTGCTGTGGTATCCGATCGTCACTCCCGACAGATACTGGCCACTGAACGGATCCATGAAAAGGCGGACTCCCTGCGACTCCAGCACATAATCGTCGTCTGCCGGATCGTCCTCGTCCACCTCCAGGGTGTATTCAAACCCCGAACAACCGCCCGGCATGACGCTCACGCGCAAGGCAGCAGACTTCTCGTCCAGGCTCTCGGCCGCAAAGAAGTGTCGCACCTGCCCCGCGGCTTCTTCTGTCAGTGTGAGGGTCACTCCGCCCTCAGCTCTGGTCTCGCGCATGTCATCCCTTTTCGCTTCATTCGAATAGTCGCAATGCCGAACTTCGGCACCCGACCCTAATTACTCTACTTTCCGGGCGCTGAACAAGTCAACGTCTCGATCGGCTCTCAGTTCTCGTCTTCGCCGTGCACAAGCCACTTCTCGGCTTCCAGGGCCGCCATACACCCCGTCCCGGCCGCGCTCACCGCCTGCCGGTAGAAGTCGTCCATCACGTCACCGGCCGCGAACACTCCGGGCACGGAGGTCTCGGTCCGCCACGACACCGGCATCGAGATGTACCCGTTGTCCTTCAGATCCACCTGGTCAGCGAGGAAGGCCGTGTTCGGCGTGTGGCCGATCGCCACGAACAGTCCGCCCACTTCCAGGTCCCGCTCGTCGCCGGTCACCGTGTCCGTGAGCTTCAGGGCGGTGATCTCGTCGTCGCCCACGACGTCGGTCACGACCGTGTTCCACGCGATCCGGATCTTGTCACTGTCGAACGCCCTCTGCTGCATGATCCGGGATGCGCGCAGCTCGTCGCGCCGGTGAATCACGACCACCTCCGAAGCGAACTTCGTCATGTACAGGGCATCCTCCATCGCGCTGTCTCCCCCGCCGACCACGGCGATGACCCTGTCGCGAAAGTGCGGCAACGCACCGTCGCACACGGCACACGCCGATACGCCGCCGCCCGACTGGGCGAGGCGCTCCTCGTTCGGGAGACCGATCCAGCGCGCGTTGGCTCCCGTCGCGATGATGACCGTGCTTGCCTCCACCTCTTCTCCCGCACCGGACCACAGGCGGAACGGCCGTTCGGCGAAGTCGACCCTGACGATGTCCTCCGTGACGACCCGCGTGCCGAAGCGCTCCGCCTGGTCCTTGAAGTCCATCATCATCTTCTGGCCCGTAACCCCCTCCGGGAAGCCGGGGTAGTTCTCTATCTCGGTCGTGAACATCAGCTGCCCACCGGGGATCATCGTTCGGCTGAACGAACCCTCGTACACGAGCGGATCGAGGTCCGCACGGGCGGCGTAAATGGCTGCCGTCCATGCCGCGGGCCCGGAGCCCACGATGACCAGTGTTTCCTTCCGTATCTCGGACATTCTCAAGTCTCCATTCATGGACGGGTGCGTGCCACCCGCGTCTCACAACAAACGAGGGTTCCCGTCCTCCCGTCGGATCGCCGCGCAGCGCCCCTCGATGGCCCGCAACCACTCGATCGGAACTCGCTGGGAGCCGGGCGGCGCACCAGAACTTGTCCCGTGCCAATCGGAACCACCACCCCGCAGGAGGCCCTGCTGCTCCGCCAACTCGTCCAGGCTGCGCCGAACCCCCGGATTGTTCCGTGGGTGGAGGATTTCGACGCCGTCGAAGCTCTCCTCCATCCAGCGGGCAAGCTGAGCCTGCGTGTAGTCCCTGCCGGGGTGCGCGAGGATAGTCACTCCCCCTGCGCGGCGCACCAGGTCACACACCTGCTCCACCGGCGTCGGCTTCTTTTCCACGAACGCGGGTTTCCCGCGCGCGATGTAACGATGAAAGGCCTCGTTATGCTCCCGCACCCAGCCACCGTTGACCAGTGCTCGCCCCACATGCGCTCGCGTCGGAACCCCTTCACCGGCCTCGGCCATGACATCGTCGAAGGTCAGGCCGATGCCCAGGGCCTGCAGTCGGGCGACGATCTCGTCCACTCGTCGGAGCCTATCCGCCCGGAAGTCGCGGAAAAAGGCACGCATGTCCTGATCCGTGGGATCGAAGCCGTATGCGAGGATGTGGATCGACTGGCCGGGAGCGTTCGCCGAGAGCTCGGCGCCGACCATGAACTCGAGGCCCAGGCGGTCGGCTTCGGCGGCAGCTTCTTCCACACCGTCCACGGTGTCGTGGTCGGTAAGAGAGACACCGCGGAGGCCGCATGCGGCAATTTCCCGGGCTACTTCGGTCGGCGAGACGACGCCATCAGACGCCGTCGAATGGAGGTGAAGGTCTACGTAGCCCACGGAGGGCTCAATCGTAGCTTCGTCGGACGCCCATCGAGGTGGTCTCCCCGAAGAGCTCCCGGAGCTCGTTCTCCGGCAAGCGCTCGAGATCGTCCTGTGAGGCGAACCGCTCCGCCGGAACCTCCGCGACCCGGTACGGCCTCTGTCCGTTGCTCGAACAGAAGAAGACGACGGTGCGGAACCCTTCGCGCGCCACACCGCCGAGTTCGGCAGTCCACGTGTCGTTATCGGCCTTTATCGCTGTCATCGCTTTCGTCCACTCGTGTCGTTTCACTGCGTTCGAGCCGGATCAACGCGGCCGTCACGGCATCCAGCGTCTGCACGCCACCCGCTACCCGCACCACGACGTCTCCGTCCGGCGACCTGTCGGTCACTACGACGCCCGTACCGAGCAAGAAACCGGCGGCAGCCAGCTCGCGCAAGCGCACCGAGTCCTCGTCCGAGACCTCACGCACTACAGCGTCCACTCCCACCGGAAGCTCGGTGAGACTGACTAGGTCCCGACTCGCGATCACACCGTCGGAAGAAGGGATCGGCGCGCCATGCGGGTCCTCGTCTGGATCGCCGAGGGCCCGGGCCATTCGGTCGATCAACTCATCCGAGGCGGCGTGCTCCAGTCTCTCGGCCTCCTCGTGAACTCCATCCCACGTATAGCGCAACCGCTCGATCAGGTACGTCTCGATCACGCGGTGCCGCCGGATGATCCTGAGAGCCGTGGATTCCCCCTGCGGAGTCAGGCGCACTCCGTGGTAGGGCTCGTGTACGAGAAGTCCCTGCTCGGCCAGCGCCTTGACCATGTTCGTCACGGATGCGTCGGACCGGTCCAACTCGCCGGCGAGGGCGGTGGTAGAAACCTGAAGGCTCTCCGCCTGGAGCTTGAAGATCGCTTTCAGGTAGTCCTCTACGGCCCGGCTGTGATCCCTCCGGGGCCCGGCGCGACTTCCGCTCACCGTTCTCCGCCCTCTCCCTTCGTGGACGCCCGGTCAGCCCGGAAGGAAGCTGTCCCCATCCGACAATCCGACCAGGAAATCCGCGATCACTTCCGCGGCCTGGTCCAGGTCCTGTCGGCTCACGAGCTGATTCGGAGAGTGCATGTACCGGTTCGGAATGGATACGAGACCGGTCGCTACACCCGCTCGCGCCATGCGGATCGCGTCCGCGTCAGTGCCCGTCATGGCGGGGATCGCCTGGATTTGCACGTCGAAGCCGGCATCCCGGGCGGCACCGGCCAGGCGCGCGAACACGACCGGGTTGATCGCCGCCCCACGGGCCAGGACTGGCCCACCTCCGAGCCGGATATCTCCGTGCTCCTTCTTGTCCACGCTCGGATGGTCGGTGGCGTGGGTGACGTCCACGACGATCCCGACATCCGGATCCAGGCCGTAGGAACCGGTGCGCGCTCCACCTGCCGCCATGTACCCGATTTCCTCCTGGACGGTGGCTGCCGCCACGGCATGCGCCAGGCAACCTTTCTCACGAGCCCTTCGGAGCGCATCCAGCACGACGACGGCGCCCACCCGGTCGTCGATCGACCGCGCCGCGAGAAGGTCGTCGGTAAGGTCGAGGGCGTCGGACTGGATCACGGCCACGTCGCCGATCGCGACTCTTTCCTTCGCTTCATCCCCGCTCGTCGACCCGATGTCGATCCACAGGTCCTTCAGTTTGACCGCCTTGTCGCTTTCGTCGCTCCGGATCAGGTGAATCGCACGGCGCCCCACCACTCCCGCCACCAGGCCGGACTCGGCCAGGATCTCCACTCGCTGGCCGACGAGCACCTGGGCATCCCAGCCGCCGACGCTGCGCACCCACAGATACCCCTCGTCATCGATGTGATTGACCATGAGGCCGATCTCGTCGATGTGTCCGGCGAGCATCACGCGTGGGGAAGCCCCGGGGTTGATTGCGGCGAAACTGTTGCCGTGGACGTCGCCCCAGGTCTCGTCCGCGAAAGTCGCTGCCTCATCTCGCCATACGGCTGCGGCTCGCGTTTCGAATCCGGAAGGTCCGCGGGCATCCAGGAGCCGATCGATCAGGTCTCGCATTTGGCTTTCATCGTCTGTTGACGGTCATGTCTTTCACGGCGGGATTGGTGTCGTCCCACGGGGTCGGGCGTGCGTGCTGCGAGGCCACGGGCTACCGACCGGAGCGCGGATGGAGGGTACTGCCGGAGGGTCGCATCAGCAACGTCGAACGAGGATCAACTTTTCTCGGCAGCCAGCATATCGCGGACGCGATCCGCGAGCCCCGGCCTCGATTCCTCTCCCGCCCCGAGCTCATGGACGTAGTCAAGGAACAGCCTCTCGAAATCGAAGTGTGGATAACACTTGCGGCACTTCTCGAGGTGGCGTCTCACGGCGTCGTGCTCGGCGGTGTCGAGTTCTCCATCCAGATACTCGTACACCCGCGCGAGAGATTGCTCGCAGGTCAGTTCGGGTTCGCCCGACCGGCTTCCGTCCGGCGGTTGAGTCCCACATTCGCTCATCTGAGGTATCCCATCTCGACAGCGTAGTCATACAGGCGCTCCTGCAGGCGCTTCCGAGCCCTGAACAGGCGCGATTTGACGGTGCCCACGGGAATACCCATGAGCTCAGCGACCTCCTGGTAGCTCAGGCCCTCGAGGTCGGAAAGGACGACCGCGACCCGGAACTCTTCGGGCAACTCGTCGATGGCGGCGATCACCTGGTCGTCGATGATGCGGTCGAAGATCTGGCCTTCGGGATCCGCCTCGTAGAGCGCTTCCGACGACGGCCTCTCCGCGACCTGTTCGAACTCGACGGGGACCGGGCGGGCCTTCTGCCGGCGGAATTGATTGATGAAGGTGTTCCGCAGGATCGTCATCAACCAGGCTCGACAGTTCGTGCCGGACTCGAACCGATCCCATGCGCGATACGCCTTGAGGACGGCCTCCTGCACCAGGTCCTCGGCTCGTGGCTCATCGCCTCCCGACAGGCGGAGGGCCAGGCCGTACAGGGCATCGAGGTGGACGAGCGCCTCGCTCTCGAACTCCCTTTGTCTCTGTTCGGCCGGAATGCTCATCTCTCCGCTTTCAAGGACCGCGTGGATACCACGTTCACCGAACGGTATGTTGCCAGCGCCCGCTGCGGCAAGCGCCCGCCGTTCGGCTTCCCGGAAGGCGCCACAGGCAGACGGTCGGAACGCGGGACCTTCCCTCGCCGTACAACGGGTGGTACTCGGCGCTTCATCCCGACCTCAGGGGAACGTCGCTACCACCGGTTCGGGTTCCCGGGTGGAGCTCACTACCGGACGCCTCGCACTCAAGGGAACGAAATGGGTACCGATAAACGCAGCTGGCCGCGCAGATTAGGCCTCCTGATGGCAGGCCTGGTCGCCGTAGTGCTCGTCAGCTACCTGGCGCTGATCGTCATCCTCCGGGCAGTCGTCGACCCGACTTCCCTCGCGGACCGGGCCGAGCCGCACATTTCCTCCGCGCTCAACCGCCGTGTGTCCATCGGATCCGCCGAGCTGAAGGTCTTTCCTCGACCGGAGGTGAGGCTGCTACGCCTCAGGATAGAGAACCTCCCGGATTTCGAGGGAGTCCCGCTGGCGACCGTGGACGAGCTCAATCTCCGGCCGCGTCTGTTCCCACTGCTCGTGAGACGCCTGGAGATCGATCGGGTGCAGGTTGTGGGTCCACGCGTACTGCTGCAGGTGGACGATCAGGGTCGAACCAACTTCGGTGACTTCGTTCCCGCGTCGCGCGAGGGCCAGGACTCGCCCGATGCGCCCCTGGCGCTGGAAATCAGGGGAATCGAGCTGGTGGACGGTCGGATCGGTTACCGGGACGCCGTCAGCGGAAGGACGCTGCAGGCGGATGGTCTGCGACTCGAGGGACAGGTGCGGCGAGACGCCGAGGGGCAGCTGATGCTCGACCTCGACTCGGGGGTGGACAGCCTGCGCTTCGCGTATCCCCCGGCCTGGCCACGGGGGCTGCGCGGTCTCCGCATCGAGGCCGCGATCCAGGCGACCGCCGGACCGGAGATGCGGTGGATCGAGATCGCCTCGGGCCAGGCGACGATCAACGGACTCACGGTGGACGTCCGTGGGAGGGCGGACTCGTTGAGGTCTCCGCGCCGACTCCTGGACCTCGCTGTCACGGGAGACGAGGTGGACCTCTCCCGCCTCATCTCCGCCCTGCCCGACTCAATTCGGGCGACGGTGCCGGTGGATGTATGGGGCGACCTGGGCGTTGACCTCGTGGTTCGCGGCGTCCTCGGGCCCGGCGAGTTCCCCGAAGTGGACGGGATCGTCACCGTTCGGCGTGGTGGAATGCGCAGGGGCGAGGACGGACCGCTGCTCGAGTCCCTGGACGCCGACGTCAGGCTGTCCGGAAACCTCGCCGAGTTCTCCGGTGTGCGGGCCCGTATGCCCGGGGGAGAAGTCTCCGCCACCGGCTCACTGGCCCTCGACTCGACCCTGGCGTTCGACGCCGCCATCGAGGGCCGGGCCGAGGCCGGCGCCCTGGCCAGCGCCTTCGGGCCGGCCGACCCCGATCGACCCTCTCCCTCCCGGGGCACGGTTCGGTGGGACGTCACCGCCGTGGGCGCCCTCGGGAGGCCAGCCGCCACCCGTCTCGCCGGGGAACTCGGACTCGAGGGGCTGGAGATCACGGGCGGGTCGCTGGTCAGGCCTGTGGAGGTCCCGTCGGCCGTCGTGAGGCTCGAGGGCACGAGCGCACTGTGGGAAGGCGTCACCGTGGTCGTGGCGGGGGATCCCGTGCAAACGTCGGGCACGGCAAGCGACCTGCTGGGACCACTGGCTGAAGCGCCG
>JAUVPT010000086.1 GCA_030598525.1 Gemmatimonadota bacterium | reverse complement strand
GCCCCATGGCTCCGGCATGGCTGGGGGCAGATTTGAACTGCCGACACCCGCGTTTTCAGCGCGGTGCTCTACCAAGCTGAGCTACCCAGCCTCACTCGTCGTTTCACGTTGTGTACGCGGCTGCGCTCAAGAAGCTCCGGGGGTGGGATTCGAACCCACGACCTAGTGGTTAACAGCCACCCGCTCTGGCCTCTGAGCTTCCGCGGATTGCGTCGCCGAACAATCGATGTCTCTCGACGCGAAATAGAGCGACTCACAGGCCCACAACTTGTTGTCAAACATCCCGGATTCCCAAGAAAATCGCCCCGCCTGGCGCTGCCAGGTAGTGGGGCGGGATCCGACTCAATAGCGGGGGCAGGATTCGAACCTGCGACCTTCGGGTTATGAGCCCGACGAGCTACCAGACTGCTCCACCCCGCAACGGGCCCCGATGGTACGTGTATACCCCCCGTCTGTCAACCCGATTGGGCCTTTCGCTTGCCGGTTTCCCGGGGCTTGCCTAACGTCCGGCAATGTCCTCTGAACAAGCCTTACCGGCCGGTCTCCTGTCGGCGATGCAGGCCGCCGTCCACCCCGGCGCTGTGATCGCTGATCCCGATCGGCTTGTGGCCTACGAAGCCGACGCGCTGACCACGTCCCGAGGCCTTCCGGACGCTGCGGTGTTCCCCTCTGACCGGGATGAGCTCATTCGAGTGATCCGACTTCTTCATGAAGCGCGGGTCCCGTTCGTGGCGCGGGGCGCAGGAACCGGCCTGGCGGGAGGGGCGGTCGCCCAGGGTGGCGTGCTCATCTGCACTACACGAATGCACCGCATACTCGAAGTCGACCCTCAAGGACAGACCGCTCTCGTGGAACCAGGGACCCTCACGGACGAGATCAATGCAGCGACTGAAGGGCACGGTCTGCGTTATCTACCGGATCCCGCGAGCGCTGCGGCCTGCACGATCGGGGGAAATGTCGCCACGAATTCGGGAGGTCCGCACTGCCTCAAGCATGGAGTAACGACCGACCACGTGGCGGCCCTGGAAGTGATCCTCCCAGACGGGACGCCCCTCGTCGTTGGGCGCGGAGAAGACGGCGGTCTCGACCTGGCGGGGATCTTCACGGGCTCGGAGGGCACGCTGGGGGTGATCAGCCGGATTCGTCTGAATCTCGCACCGGTCGCAACTGCCGTGCGAACTTTCCTCGCCCTTTTCGACAGCGTGGCGGACGCGGGAAAGGCCGTGGGGCGGATCTTCGATGCCGGCGTCGTTCCCGTGGCACTGGAATTGGTGGACCGGGAGACGATCGCCGTGGTCGAGGCGTCGATCTTCGCCGCCGGACTGCCGCTCGATACGGAAGCCGCCCTGGTGGTCGAATGCGAGGGCGACCCGGAGGAGGCCGCTGAAGACCTCGAGGAGGCGGAGAAGGCAGTGCTGGCGTGCGGTGCGCGGGAGGTCCGTCACGCTCATTCGGACGAAGAGCGTCTCGCGATCTGGCAAGCCAGAAAGAAAGCGTACGGGGCACTTGGGAGGCTGGCACCCGACGTTTTCGTCCAGGACGCGGCCGTACCACGCTCCACGTTGCCCGATCTCCTGCCCAGGTTCGCGGAAATCGCTCGCCGTCACGACCTCCGGCTCGCGAACTTCTTCCACGCGGGAGACGGGAACGTCCATCCCAATCTCCTGTTCGATCGGCGCGACACTGACCAGGTGGCCCGAGTTCAGAAAGCAGGCGCTGAGATCATGGCCCTGTGCGTGAATGTCGGGGGGACGATCACCGGCGAGCATGGAGTCGGTGCGGACAAGGTGCGGCACATGGGGCTCGTGTTCGGTGCGGAGGAGTTGAGTATCATGCGGGCGATGAGAAACGCGACGGACCGCTTGAGCCTCGCCAACCCGGGCAAGCTGCTTCCGGAAGAGGGTGGGGAGGCCACGTGAATACCCTCCGACCGGACTCCGCGCTCGAACTGAGGGAGTGGGGCGAATCCTCGACGGACCGCTTCAGTGACGAGGGAGTACCCGCCGTCACCGGAGCCGCCCTGGACCGGCCACCCTCGGGTCTTGGAACGCTTCCCCGGTTGGTCGTGTCCACGAGCCACCTTTCGGAGGTCATCGACTTCCAGCCACGGGACCTGACGATCACGGTTGGTGCCGGGATGCGCCTGTCAGTTCTCGCCCGGGTCGTAGAGGAGGCAGGCCTCTGGCTACCCCTCGCCAGCGTTCCGGAGGATCGATCGGTCGGCGGTTGGGTGGCCTCGGCTCCGGTGAGCGGGTTCGATGGAAGCTTCGGGCCGGTTCGCCGGCACGTTCTCGCCTGTACGTTGCTTCTTTGGGACGGTCGAAGCACCCGTTGGGGGCGACCGGTGATGAAGAACGTCGCCGGATACGAGATCCCAAAGCTGATATGTGGAAGCCGGGCCCGACTCGGGATTGTGACGACCGTCACTCTCAGGCTGTGGCCCCGTCCGCGGATGCTCCGACACTATCATCTCGCCGGCGCATCGCTGTGTGAAGTAGACACGATGCTCACCGGGGCACCACGATTCGAGGCCGTGTCCTGGAAGGGCCGGGTCGGCGGAGCAGAGTCGGCTACTGCGTCGGTCTCGTTGGCCGGTGGCCCTCGCTCCGTATCGACGCGGACCGAACTGCTTCAAGCGTGGGCGCGTGATCGGGGGATCGATATCCAGGAAGAGGGCCTCGAGTCGACGGGGCCCGGCGCCACCGACGCAACACGCCCACCTCGACCGGGCACCAGCGCCGCCTACCGCATCACGTTCGGACGCCGCTATCTTACGGCCGGGCTGAAGGATCTGGACCATCGCCTGGTGAACGAGGTGGATCCGTGGAGCGTGGAGGCGTTTCCGGCGACCGGTGTGGTCCGCCTGCTCACGCAGCGGCAGAAGGCCGCGGGACAGAGGCATGCGCCCGCCTGGCTGACCACATTGGCCGACGCGGTCGGACGGGCGTCCGTGCCACCCCCGACGCTCGAGACGCCGGCCGTGCGCATCGAGCGGGGGGGAGAGGCAGAGCACGCAGCGGCTCGCAGGATGAGAAGCACGGGATCGCGGGATATCGAGAGCCGGTGGCTGGCCGCCTTTGCCGGAGTCGAATTCCCCTGGCAGGCGGACTATCTGTGAGCCGCAAGGAGGAACTGATACTGGGACCTGTACACCACCGGGAACGGCGACGCTCCGCCGGATGGCGACGCGCGGTCACAGCTGGAGCGGTGGCCTGGCTCGCCGTATCCACGTTTCCAACCGTCGCGATCGCCCAGGCCGATTACACGGGCCCGGCGGTCGTCCCCCCACCGGAAGTGTACATCGGCAGTCTCGACGGGAAGCACGAATCGCCCATCCCGCGCTGGCGCACCACCAGTGACGCCCGTCGGACACTCTGGGTACACTTCACGGAAGCGCCGCCGGAGCGCCCCGGTTTCTGGGATGAGACTATCCGTGCGATGGAGGCGTGGAATGACGTCGGCGGGGTGCCGCTCGCGTTTCGAAGCACCCGGTACACGCAGGCTGCCGACGTCGAGTTTCGCTGGATTCGTCGTTTCGAGGCCCACCAGGCGGGAACCACCGACTGGGAGACGGACGGAGAGGGCTGGTTGAGTTCGGCGGTCGTGACCCTCGCGACACAGCACGAAGGCGGTACGCCGATGAGCGACGAGTTCCTGCTCCTTGTGGCCCTGCACGAACTCGGGCATGTCATCGGCCTGCCCCATAGTGACGACCCGAGCGACGTGATGCACCCGGGAAACCGCAATATGGCTCTCTCGGATCGGGATATCCGGTCGGCGAGACAATTGTACGAGAGGCTCGACTCCGAAAAGGTTTCCGGTCCGTGAAGATTTACACGCGCAAGGGCGACACCGGGCGCACGAAACTGTTCGGCGGACTTGAAGTGTCGAAGCACGACGCCCGGGTGACTGCATATGGCACCCTCGATGAGCTCAATGCCTCCCTGGGCGTGGCGCTCGCGCTGGATGCAGGCGGAGAGTTTGGCACGGCGGACCTCGTCCACGTTCAGGAAGACCTGTTCATCCTCGGGTCGCGTCTCGCTGCCGCCCGCCCGGATCGGGAAATCGAGCGCGGAACGATTCCTGCTCTCGAACCGAGCAGAATCGCCGATCTCGAGTCGTGGATCGATCGGCTGGATGAGGAATTGCCGCCCCTGGCAGCCTTCGTCCTGCCGGGGGGTTGCGGCGCGGGCGCGCAACTGCACGTGGCGAGAACGGTGTGTCGGCGGGCGGAGCGTGAGGTGACCGCCTTGATCGACGATGATCCTGCGTTGAGTAGCAGTGTGATTCCGTATATTAATAGACTTTCGGATCTCCTGTTCACACTCGCACGTGCGGTCAACCACCGTGCGGGCCATCCGGAAACCACGTGGCTGCCTGGGCGCCGGCGTGACAGCGCGCTCCCGACACCGACTGACGAAGGTGCAGAGGACTCGTGACTGACCAGACTCCCGATATCGATCCGTCGCGCGACCATCCTGAGGCCGCGACCGACGACGAGCTCTCCGGGTTGGTGGAAGAGACGGTCAACGCGCTTCTCAAGGCGGCGCGTGCCCGTCAGACTTATGTACTCGGGAATCCCCTGATCGAGCGGTTTCAAGCGGAGCTGTGCGAGAAGCTCAGCGAGGTTTGGGATGCGCTGCCGCACCTCTCTCTCACGATCGACGAAGGACGCTTGCTGTGGCGTGATCGAGAGGTGTACTCCAAGCCCGTGGGGCCCGACAACTTCGCATTTCGGTTCTTCAAGGACGGGATCCGCCAGCTGGCCCTGCTGCCCGGGGTGGAGGAGGGAGAGTTGGCCGAGTTTGTCGAGCTCCTCGCGCGCTCGCGGCCGGCGCATGACGACGACCTCCTGGCCACGCTCTGGCACCGGGACTTCAAGGCAATCCGCATGGACTATGTGGACGCCACGGAAGACGAGGCCACCGATGTCCCCAAGCCCGACCGCAACGCCGGCGCCGGGGAAAGCCTGGAGGACATGAGCGAGATCGAGGCCGTGCTCGAATCAGGTGCGGTCACGGAGGAGGATTCAGCGGAGTTCTCGGATATCGCTCTCGGCGAACCGGACCTGCTCTATCTGAAGCGCGAAATAGAAGCCGAGTGGGCGCGGCCCATCGTGCACGATGTGACCCTGTCGCTTCTCGACCAGTTCGAGATGCGTGACCAGGAGCGAAGACGTCAGGTCGTGGACATCCTCCGCGAGATGCTCCCCCGCCTTCTGGCCGACCTGGACTTCAGCAACGTGGCCCTGATCGTCAATGAGCTTCAGCTCCTCGCAAACAAGACGGGAGAGAACGAGACACAGGAGCTCGTGACCTCGCTGCTTCGGGATATGAGCGAAGCGATGGCGGAGATGGTGAGTGCGCCGGATGCAGAGGGAGCCTCGCCCGGGGCGGAGGATCTCGCGGCCCTGGTCGGAGCATTGCAGGCTGAGGCCATCCCGACTCTCGTAAGGGCGATCCCGGCCGTTCCAAACCGGCAGACGCGCGACCGACTCGCCGAAGCGCTCGATCGGCTCGTCGGTGCGAACCCCGGATACCTGGTGGACCTGCTCTCGGCCGAAGATCCCATGCTCGCGGCGGAAGCTGCGCGAATCGTGGCCCGCATCGGACTCCGGGAGGCCGAGCCCGATCTCGTGGAGTTGTCGAAGCGGCCGGAGGATGTCACCCGACAGGCCGCCATCGAGGCGCTGGCGATCCTCGGGTCCGCGGTTGGCGCCGAGGCCCTTGCTACAGCCCTGTCCGATCCTGGAAAGGACATTCGGATGGCCGCAGTGAAGGCTATCGTAGCCGTGCGCCCGGATGGGGCCGCCACCCTCCTCGCCGGTATCGTCGACCGATCTGACCTTTCGGATCGCGCCCAGGGCGAGCAGATGGCGTTCATGAGGGCCTACGGCACGATTGCCGGCGACGAGGCCGTTCCCCTTCTCGAGAAACTGCTGAACGGCCGGAAGTGGTGGGGCGGCAGGCGTGCGCCTTTGACAAGAGCCTGCGCAGCCCGTGCGCTCGGAGTCGTAGGTACGCCGGCGGCGCAATCCGCTCTTCAGAAGGCGGCTTCCGACCGAGCCGCCCCCGTGAAGAGCGCGGTGCGCGTAGCGCTAAGGGCCATCGACTCCGATTCGGACGAGCGCGTGAAAGTCGCCATGCTTTCGGAGGAGCCTGAGGAAGATCTGGTGGAAGACCCGCTGGAATTGGACATGGACATCGATCTCGACGATGAGAGCGGGAAAGGGGGGCCGTCATGACCGGCGCCCAGATGGACAGCACCGGAATCCTCTCGGCGATGTACGGGGCAGTTCGCGCGCTGCAGCTTTACCCGGCCGAGAACGAGGTCGTGAAACGTGGACTCAGGGAGGTCAAAGAGCTGGCCGACCGAATCCTCGAACACGAAGGCGGACTCAGCGTATGGGTCGCCGGGAACTACATGTTCGTCAACGACCTGCAGGTGCGACTCGACCTGCATGACTATGCCTCGCTGGCGGCATTTCGGGAGGTGTTTCGGGGCCACGGGGTCGGTCGCGTGGAGGCCGACCCCAAGACCAGTGCCGCGGACTGGCAGACGTTCCTCAAGCTGATCGCGGCTGACCCTGCTCCGGGGCATCCTCCACTGGAGGCCCTGCACGCGGAGTTGGAAAGCCAGGGTGTTTCGCACATCCACGTCGGTCCGCCCTCGCCCATGTTCGGGGGAAGTGAAGGCGAGCAGGCGGTCGACGCGGCGCGGCGCACGTACACCCGATCCGTGAAGGTCGCGCGCGACATGATGGAGGGCCTGGTCCTCGGAAAGGCGATCGGAGCCCGGCGGGCGGAACGTGCCGTCCTGACCGTGGTGGACCAGGTGCTGCAGGCGCCGGCGACCATGCTCGGCATGCTCACGCTCCGGGACTTCGATGACCACTCCT
>JAUVPT010000272.1 GCA_030598525.1 Gemmatimonadota bacterium | reverse complement strand
GTGGCTGAGAAGCTCGATTCCGGATCTTACGCTCCGGACTACGCTTCTGGTGGGCTTTCCGGGAGAGGCGGAGGAGGACTTCCGTGATCTTCTTGATTTCATGGAAGACGTGGAGTTCGATCGACTCGGGGCCTTTGCGTTCTCTCCGCAGGACGGTACGCGAGCGATGAGCATGGAGGGGGAATTCCTTCCGGACGGTGTCGGGGTCGAGAGGCTGGAGGAGCTTCTCGAATTGCAGCGCGCTATCAGCGCCGATCGCCTCGCGGCGTCGATTGGACGACGCGTCGAGGCGCTGGTGGACGAAGGGGGAGAGTCTCCCGTGGCCCGCACCTGGGGGCAGGCAGACGACGTGGACGGCGTGACCGTACTCGAGGATGATACCGACGTCGCCGCTGGCACGATCGTCGAGGTGGAGATCCTCGATGCAGACGATTACGATCTGCGAGGTACCGTGCGACGGATCATCAGGGCACCTGCGACCCCGAGTGGTCCGGGTGCCGGTCAGCGCCGGACGCTCCCGGTACTTCCGTTGGGTCTCGAAGCCGTCTGGGGCCGGTGACCGCCACGGCCCGTTCCCCTGGAGGGATGCGACCGGGGCGGGCTGTCCTGGGTCTTCTGGTCTGTCTGCCCCTGGGCGTCTCGCAGTCAGGCTTCGATTCTTCGATCGCAGCCCCCATCCTTCCCGAGACAATTCACCCGAGCCAGGCCGCCTCGCGAAGGGGAAGCGGGCCGGTGGTCCGCGTCGGCGTCGCGGTGGACCGGCAGAGCGTCAACCTTTCCTCGCCGGGCGGATTGAGGCTCGAGGATGCTCTGACGGGTCAACCGGCGGGTGACGTGGCACCGGGTGGAACCCTGGTCGCGAGTGCGGACGGATCGGTGTTGCGCCTGGAAGGAGATCTTTCTGAGACCCCTGCCGGAGTCCCTTCCGTGCATGTCCGTCCAGCGCGGGCAGACGCGCCGCTGTATTTGGCCGGGCGACCATATCGTGGATCGGCGGAACTCCGGGTGGTGGACGACGGCCGAGTCAGCGTGATCAATGTACTGCCGCTGGAGGACTACCTTCTGGGCGTCGTTCCGCTCGAGATCGGCCCGAGGGGGCCGGACGAGCTGGCGGCTGTGGCGGCGCAGGCCGTGGCGGCGCGCACCTACGCGGTCGCCCAGCTTGGGGGACAGATCGACAGGGGCTTCGACCTGTTCGGCAGTGTGGATGACCAGGCCTACGGCGGCATGGCCGTGGAGCGCGACGAGTCCACGCGGGCCGTGCGCCGCACGGCAGGGCAGATCCTGCTCTTCGAAGGGCGTCCCATCCGGGCGTACTATCATTCCACGTGTGGTGGTCGGACCGCTGCGGTCGAGGAAGTGATGGATCGTCCACCGGCTCCGTACCTCCGATCGGTATCGGATCAGGGGCCTGACGGCACCGACTACTGCTCCGCGTCCCCCCGTTACCGCTGGACCGTAGTGTGGTCCCCCGCCGACCTCGACTCCGTGTCGCGTGCCGGTCTCGCGGCGCATTTCGGCGTGTCGCCGCGCAACCTCGGCCGGGTAGAGGGCCTGGAGGTCGTCGAGCGGACCCCGAGCGGCCGGGTGAAGACCCTGTCCTTCCACGGGGTGGGCATGGAACTCGTGCTGAGCCGGCTCGATATCCGGCGGACGCTCCCGCACGATGGGCGCATCCTGAACTCGACTGATTTCTCGGTCACCGAACGCGCTGACGGTCTGGTGGAGCTGAACGGCCGCGGCTATGGTCACGGAGCCGGTATGTGTCAGTGGGGCGCCATCGGCCGCGCGCGCGCCGGGCAGGGTTTTGAGCAGATCCTCGACACATACTACCCGGGCGCAGTCCTGGTGAACGCGTACGAAGGAGAGGATGGATGAGGCGAATGAGGGCGGGACGGGTGGTGGGGGCTTACCTGGCGCGACGGCGCCGATCCCTGGTCGTGTCAGCGCTTTTCGTGGGAGCCTTGCTCGGCGCCAGCGACGCCGCGGCCCAGAGTCTCGAAGAGTATGACTACGAGAACCTGGGATTGAGGGCAATCGGGGTGGACGTGGTCTGGGCGAACGCCAAGGACGCGGAGGGATCCGTCGGCTTCGGAATCCGTGCCGACCTGGGGATGCTGGGTCCGCACATTCGTGTCGTGCCGCGTTTTGCTTTCTGGAAGGCGGACATCGAGGAACAGGCCGTCAACAAGTTCGAGCAGAACCTGGAAGATCTCTGCACTCCGCCGGACTGCAACATCGACCTCGGAGACATGCAGCGGAACTATTGGGTCCTGGGACTCGACCTGCAGTGGATACTGTCGAGCCCATTGATCGCCCCCTACCTCGGGGTTGGCGCGGATCTGTACATCCTGGACGACTCGGGTGAGGCCATCAAGGGCACGTTCCTGGATGACGCCGTGGTCACGGCGGGGCTGTCCGCGGTCGGCGGTCTGCAGTTCGATCCAGGCAGGCGCCTGCGCCTGTACGTGGACGTACGCGGAACTCTGGTGACCTCTGCCAGCAACGTGGCGGTTTACGCGGGCGTAGCGTACAGGTTCTGACGGATGACCGACAGAGAAAGGAGGTGGCCGTGCCACGCACTGTGAATGTCGCTGTAGTGGGAGCAGGAGGAGCGGCCCAGGTTGTACACCTCCCTATTCTGAAACGGCTCGGGGAAGTGAACATCGCGGGACTGGTGGACGCGGACGTCTCGAAGGCCCGGACGATCGCGGAGCGGTTCGAAGTGGACTTCGTGGCGTCCACGCTGGACGAACTGGCAGAAAAGGAGCCGTTCGATGCGGCGCTGATCTGCTCTCCCACCAGCGAGCACGAGTCCGGAGTCCTCTCGGCCCTCGCGCACGGAGCCCACGTGATGTGCGAGCGTCCGCTTGTCGGGAATTCGGCTTCTGCGCGCCGTCTGATCGATGCGGCTTCTGAGGCTGGCCGGGGATTGATGGTAGCCAACAACCTGCGCTACCGTTTCGACCTCCGGGCCATCAAGCATTTCGTGGCGAACGGTGAAGCCGGGGGGGTCCATCACATCCGGTCCAACTGGCTCAACCGACGCTCCCGGAGGCCGAGACGAGGATGGCGGCGCGATCCGTCGCGTGCGGGCGGTGGGGCCCTCATGGACCTGGGGGCTCAGGCCCTGGATGTGCTGCTGTGGATCCTGGACTACCCGGCGGTGGAACGTCTGTGCGCCCGCCTGCATGGCGGAGGAGACGTCGAAACCTCGGCCGTCGTCCACCTGGCTCTGGCCGGGGGGACATCCGCGAGCGTCGAAGTCACGTGGGAACTGATCGACGATAGGGACCGCCACTCGGTGGTCGTGCTGGGTGATCGTGGATCGGCCTACTCCTTTCCGCTTCAGCTTCTTACGGAGACTGAATCCGGCGTGATGGATGTCACGCCGCCGATCGACAGGCCACCGGCGGAGCTCTACGCGGACTCCTACCGACAGGAATGGGGTGATTTCCTCCGGCACGTGAGAGG
>JAUVPT010000123.1 GCA_030598525.1 Gemmatimonadota bacterium | reverse complement strand
GGGCGGTGGGCAGCCGGTTCCCGATGTGCGGCCGGATGCTGGCCATGTACTCGTGGTAGCGCTCGATTCCCTGCGTATCTTCCAGCCACAGCGCCTGCATGTAGCTCCCGAATCCCTCGTGGATCCACATGTCCTTCCAGTCGGCGTTGGTGACCAGGTTGCCCCACCACTCGTGCGACAGCTCGTGGTGGTGCAGTGCGTCGAATCCCCAGTCCTCGCCGCCGGTCATCGCGCCGTTGTTGAAGTTGGCGCCGTAGGCGATGATCGACTGGTGCTCCATGCCGAGGTGCGGTGTCATGGCCACACCGTACTTGTCCGCGCGGAAAGGGTACGGACCGAGGTTTTCCTCGAACCAGCGCAGGTGCGCCAGGATCTCAGGCATGAAAGCACGGGCTTCGTCAACGCTCTCCGGGAGCACATAGAACATCACGGGAAACGTCTCTCCCGTTACGCTCGCGTATTCCTCTTCCAGGACTTCGTAGGGGGCGATGTTGAGCGCGACGTTGTAGTTGGAGATCGGTGTCGACACGAACCAGTCGTACGTGCGCGTGCCATCGCCGTTCTCCGTCACTCCCTCCAGACGCCCGTTCGTCGCCACGATCAATGGATCCGGAACGGTGATCCGGATCGCCATTGAATCCGGCTTGTCCGACACGTGGTCCTTGTTCGGCCACCAGACATCGGCTCCGATCATCTGGTTGGACGTGGCGATCCACGGTTCGCCGGAGGGTGTCGTGGCCCACTGCACCCCGCCGTCCCAGGGGGGCCGCGGCGCCACCCGAGGCTTCCCGCCATACTCGACCGTCAGCGACAGCGGGTCACCGGGCTGCTTCGTATACGGAAGCTCGACGAACACGCGGCTCCCGGATCGCCGGAAGGGGAGAGGCGCGGCTGACTCGAGATCGGTCAGCGAAATCGACTCGATGGCCAGAAGCGTGTCGAGGTCGAGGGCCACGACCTCTGCGGGCGCCACCATGCGGGCGTCCATGCGCAGACTTCCGGCGATCGTGCTGTCGGACGGATCGACCGTAAGTGCCAGGTCGTAGAACGTGACGTCATATGCCGCCTGCTCGACAATCAGCGGCCCACCGGAGTCGTACGGATCTCGCCAGTCGGAGTCGGCGTCCTGCGCCTGAAGGCACGCTGCCGACACCAGGATTCCAACTACAAACCCCACGTTCAAGATCGATCTCATGCCTGACCCCACGTATTCGGATGCTGCCGGTTGAACGATGGAACGGCCGTGGAAGAACCTAACGAGCCGGGCCGTCCGCCACAGCCGATCCGCTGACGTGATGCGGGCCCGAAAGTGTTCGGTTCCGATACAACTGATCCCGGCCGCGGAACACGGAGGGCCGGACGCTGCCGGCGTGGATAACCCCGTAACGCAGTATCCTGAATACGCATAGGGTAACTGAATGCCGCTGGCATACCCGTTGCATTAATCCGACACTGGAAGGACGGGCCGGCGCGGTGCCGGACGCGGGTGAGGATGGGACGAGAGGACTGGGAGGACGATGATGAGGACGATGAGACTTCTCGAGGCGGTGGCAGCGTCAGCGGCAGTTCTGGTCGCAGTGGCTCCGGCAGCCGCGCAGGACCGGCCTTCATTTGAATTGCCGGCTATCGAAGTATCGGTGCTGCAGAACGATCTGCACCAGGTGGCGATCTCGCTGTACGAGCTTCCGAGTTTCTGGGAGCTGGCTGGGGACCTGCACAAGCAGGCGGCGGATGAACTGCCCAGGAACGCCGCGGGGCAGTTCTTCGGCTACAGCCGGGCCGCGGTACTGTACTTCCACGCGGGCGAGTTCGATGACGCGCGCCGCTCGATGGAAGACGCGGCCGAAGTCGCTGAGGCGACCGGAGACCTGTACACGGCAGCGAACGCGTACGTGGATGCGGCTTTCATAGCGATCGCAGAGGGCTACGCCGGCAAGAAGCGCGAGTTCGTCCGCGACGCGATCGAGCTGGCTGATTCCGAATGGATCACGGTCGAGGAGAAGGCCGAGATCCTGGCGCGGATCGATGGTTCGCCTGCCGGACCGGCCTCGGCCCGAGTAGCGCTGGCCATGCGGCTGGGTTCGCCGATGACGCTGGCGGCGGACTGAGGTCTGACAGGAAGGAAACTGGGGGCGGCGAGCGGGATGACGCTGTGGGGCTGACGGGACGATGATGACGGGATAGGGTGCGGCCTCGCCCTCTCAGCTGGAAGAGCCCCGGTGCGAAAGCGCCGGGGCTCTTTGTTTCTGCGGAAACCATCCCGCCCGGTTACTGTAATACCCCCGTGGAAGATGCCCCAAGAGGCTGAAAGGTGGGTACGGTCGTGACGTCGTATGGCCCCGATCTGAAGGTTCGAGCCGTCGCTACGGCCCTGGCCGTCGCGGTGTTTGGTCTTCTCGCACCCCAACCCGCCCACGCCCAGCGATCCTCATTCGACGGCGACGTCCGCGTCGTCGAGACAGTCGATCCGGTCAGCGGGGCCCGCTACCGCCAGGCCGTGTACGATCTCACGAAGAAGGAGATCAAGACCGTTCAGAGGGCGCTGCGCGAGGACGGCTTCCTGGGCGTCGGCTGGACCGGGCAACTCGATCACGGCACGGTGAAGGCGCTGAACGAGCTCCAGGAAGAGCGTGGTCTGTACCAATGTGGCTGCGTATCCTACGAGAGCATCGTCGCGCTCGGCCTGAAGCCTGATGTGCTGGTCACAACGGTGGCCGTGGGCGGCACGAGCGGCAGCGCCTACGGAACCGATGACCGATACCGAACCGGCTATCGATCCGGGATCTACTACCCCATCGCCGTTCCGATCTTCGTGCCCGTGGATCCGGACGACCCGGACGCACCAGAGGGGGAGCTTCCGGCGAGCGGTGTTGCCACCGTGCCGACGTACCCGCCAGCAGGGGCGGTTCCGCCGGGTGTCCGGCCACTTCCTCCTCCCACCCGGGTGATCCCGGCTGGTTCGCGGTCCGGATCGGTGCCGATTCCCAATCCCTGAATTCCTGACGAGGCTCAGTGAAACATAGTCCGGCTGTTCTGGCCGCGGTCGTTTGCGGTACTCTTCTGCTGACGTTGTCACCCCTGCAGGCCCAGCAAACCGGCGCCACGGCGGTCACGTTCCGTGACTCCGACCGCCCACGCATCGGTCTTGCGTTGAGTGGCGGTTCCGCGCGCGGATTCGCGCACGTCGGTGTGCTCCAGGTACTCGAGGAGGCCGGGGTCCCGGTGGATGCGATCTCCGGCACGAGCATGGGTAGCGTGGTCGGTGGTCTCTATTCTTCTGGGCTCTCGACCGACGAGCTGCGTGACGTAGCTGCCAAAGTCGATTGGGATCGGATGTTCAGCGATGCCCCCGATCGCCGCAACCTCCCGATTGAGCGGAAGGTGGAGCAGGGACGCACCGTCTTCGGTCTGCCGATCATCGACGGCGCTCCACGTCTCCCCAGCGGGATCGTCCAGGGCCAGCGGATCACTCAACTCCTCACGGGCCTGACGTGGCGCGTCCACCCTGTTCGAGATTTTCATGACCTGCCGGTCCCGTTCGTCGCCGTGGCCACGGATGCAGAGACAGGTGAGGCGGTCGTGCTGGACCATGGTTTTCTCGCGGACGCGATCCGGGCCAGCCTCGCGATTCCGAGCGTGTTCGCGCCCGTCGAGATCGACGGTCGCTACCTGATCGACGGCGGAATCGTCCGAAATCTCCCGACGCCTGAAGTCCGGGCGCTCGGAGCCGAGATCGTCATCTGCAGTGATGTGACGAAACCGCTCGCCACGGCTGACAGCCTGCAGACCCTCGTGGACATCCTGACGCAGACGATGGCCTTTCGGACGGTGGAGCGCCGGGACGTCGATGCCGAGCTGTGCGATGTGATGATCCAGCCCGACATCCACGGCCTCAACTCGTCCGACTTCGGCGCCGCGGAGGAGATCATCGCCCGCGGCCGGGCTGCCGCCGAGTCGGCCCTGGGCGAGCTTGAGGGCCTCGGCATCACGGGCCTGAGGAGCCCCCGCCCGGAAAGCGATCAAAGTCCCCTGACCGAGCTAGCGCGGGTGAGCGAGGTTCGCGTCGAGGGCCTCGAGCGGTCCTCGGAAGCGTCGGTCCGGCGGAGCCTCGGGCTCGATATCCCGGCCGAGGTGGGCGTGCGCGACGTGAGTGAGGCCGTGTCCCGGGTCTACGACACGGGCATGTTCCAGCGTGTTTCGTACCGCCTGGACCCGGCGCCGAACGGTTCCGATCAGATCCTCACGGTGCGCGTGAAGGACCGAGGCCGCAGTTGGGTTGGAGGCAGCTACCGTTACGAAGGCCGCTACAAGGCTTCCATCCTGGCGACTGCTGCCGTGCGCAACCTCCTTCTGCGCGGTTCGACCCTCCTCGCCGACGTGCGGCTGGGAGAGCAGACGCACGTATCAGCGGAAATCCAGAAACGGTTCGGGTGGAATGTGGCGCCACTGGTCGGGTTGAAGGCCGGGTACAAGCGCAGCCCGTTCGACCTGTACGAGGACGGCAAGCGCGTGGCCGAGCCCCACGCGAAGGTGGGCCACATTGGAGCATTCCTGGGACTCGGGCTCGGATACTCCACGGCAGTGGGCGCCGTGATCAAGTTCGAGGGCGTCGAGTCGGATGACGCCGAGCTGGTAGAGGACTGGAGCGGTGAAGACCGGACGTACTTCACGCTGGCCGGCGTCGTGAAGGTGGATACCAGGGATCGGTTGGCGTTCCCTCGCTCCGGCGTTCAGATCCTCGGCAAGACAGAATGGGGCGACGGGGCCCTGGCCGACGGTGGGGGCGGGTTCTCGCAGCACCTTCTCGACGTAGATGCGGCCGTTCCCCTTTCGAGCGCCGTCTCGCTGCGAGGGCGCGCGGTCGTGGGGACGTCCGATGGAGCGGATCTTCCCTCGCAGTACCTGTTCTTCATCGGCGGAGCGAATCCGTTCTACCTGTATCCCGACCGGCAGTTTTCGTTCGTGGGCCAACGTGTAATGGAGAGCCGGGGGCGTCACCTTCAGATGCTGAACCTGGGACTGCAGTGGGAGCTGGCACCCAACCTGTTCGTGCTCGCGCGCTGGAACACGGCGGCGCTGCCCGAGGAGTGGCGATTCGACACCGACGACTTCATCACCGGAGTCGGCGGAGGAGTGGGGCTCAACTCCCGGATCGGATTTGCACGCCTGATGGTGACCGGCGGCAGCAACGCCGATGCGCTGCGCTTCGAACTAGACCTCGGTTTCCTGTTCTAGGCGCGGTGAGCCTCAGTCCATGATCACCCGCGCGGGAACCTGTCGGTCTACCGTGCCGCCGTCGCCCAACTGGCCCATTCCGTTGGCCCCCCAGCAGTAGGCATCGCCTTGGGTGGTGACCGCGCACGTGTGCATATAGCCGGCGCTGATCCCGACGAAGCGTAGCTGGGTGGCAACTTCAACCGGCGAAGCACGTGCGGTCCGGCTGCCATCTCCCAGCTGTCCGTCCTCGTTGTCCCCCCAGCACAGGGCCCGTCCGTCCACGGTGAGCGCGCAGGAGTGGTCGCGGCCCGCGCTGACCGCCATGAACTGCTCTCCAGGCAGCACCGCGGTCGGGACGATCACGTCGTCGAGCGTCCCTGTGCCGATCTGTCCTTTCTCACCCTCACCCCAGCAGTACGTGCCCCCGTCGACACTGACCGCGCAGGTGTGCAGCCTGCCGACGCTGACCGC
>JAUVPT010000145.1 GCA_030598525.1 Gemmatimonadota bacterium | reverse complement strand
AGTCGTTCACCGAGGAGGTCACCGAGTTCTTCGAGGTTTTCGACTCGGTAAGACTCGGAACCAAGCCGGTGTCGGTCCAGGTGGTCGGCGATGTCGCCATCCTACATACCTGGTACAGGGAGGCCCTGACCGGGCCCGAGGGCGAGACATTCTACGGGGGTCGCTGGACCATCGTGCTGAAGAAGCTGGATGGCGACTGGCGGCACCTGAGCTGGACCTGGACGCAGGAGGAGAGGAAGCCCGAGAAGGAGAAGAAGGAGGAAGAGGGCTGAGTCGACGAGTCCGATACTGCCTGCGGCTGGCGCCTCAGTAATCCACCGGCCGCAGGTACCACTCGCCGATCGTCGTGCCCGACAGCATCGCGACGGTGGGCAGGTTCCGCTTCCAGTGCGTGCCCTCCAGGCGGCGGAACACGATGTCGACCTTGGCACGCTCAAACCCGGCCTCCGCCAGCCAAGCCGGTGAACGGCCGTTGAGCAGGTGATGAAGGATCAGGTCGGCCTCGGGGTAGGAGACGCCGAGGTCGTCCTCATCGGTCTGTCCGTGGATCAGGTCGGCCGTGGCCGGCTTGTCGACGACTTCGGGCGGCAGGTCGAGGTGCCGGGCCAGCGTCCACACCTGCGATTTGAACAGATCGCCGAGCGGGTTGATCGGCGGAGAATCGTCGGCGTGCCAGGTGAAGTAGCCCAGCAGGCGCTCTGACTTGTTCCCCGTCCCGATCGGCAGGGCCCGCAGCTTGGCCGACTGGTCGAACAGGACGATCATGCGCATGCGGGCCATCACGTTGCCCCGCCGGGTGGGGTCGGCGTCGGGCTCGTGCTTCTCCAGATAGCCGTCCACCGCGTCGCTGATGTCCACGGTGCGGGTGGCGATCCCCAGGCTCTCGGCCACGAGCGTCGCGTGTGCGGCGCTCTCCGGGCTCGAGGTCCGGTAGGGGAGCAGAAAGCCGGTCACGTTCTCGGGGCCCAGGGCCCGGGCGCACAGGGCCGCGGTTAGAGCCGAGTCCACGCCGCCGGACAGGCCGATCACCGCGTGCTTGAAGCCCCGGCGTTCCAGCATCTCGCCGCTGAGGAATCGAACCAGCCACTCGGTCACGAGTTCCGGGTCGATCGCGATCAGGGCCGGGTCCATGGCGCCGGATATTCCGGCCCGTGGCGGTCGTCCGGCCCACTCGCCTTCGTCCTCCGACGCCGTCGTGGCCTCCAATCGGGTGGGGGTGAAGCCGCCCTCCACGGGCGGAAGGTGCCGGCTCTGCAGCAAGCGCGGCAGGGCACGCTCGAGATCGGCGAGCAACGGCTGGTCCGTGCGCGCGGCGGTCAGCTCCTCCAGGTCCAACCCGGTGTCGATGACCGCCTCGTCCCACAGCGGCCCCTCGGCCAGAAGCTGGCCCCGGGGACCGAACACCACAGAGCCTCCGGCAAAGCCCTTTCCACCCTCGAATCCGGTGAGCTGCGAAACGGCCACGCCCACCCCATGCTCTTCCGCCGCCCCCTGGGCGAGCCGCCGCCACCTTCCGAGGTTGGACGGAACGCCGCTGCCCGGCCTGGCGCCCCGGGCGGGAGAGGCGCTGGGCACCAGGAGGAGCTGCGCGCCGTCCAAGGCGGCGAGGGTCGCCGAGATCGAATGAAAAAGGTCCTCACAGATCAACATCGCCGCCCGGCCCCAGCGGGTGTCGAACGAACGCACCGCGTGGCCTGCCTCGACGAATCTCTCCTCCTGGAAGACGCCGTAGGTCGGAAGGAACACTTTGCGGTGGACGTGCACGATCCGGGGCTCCTTCGCGCCGAGCTCGACGTACATGGCCGAGTTGTACAGTCGATGCCCCCATACCTCGTAGAATCCGAGAGCGACGTCCAGGGGCCGCCCGTCACCTCCCGCCCGCGCATACCGCTCGGCGAGGTCCGTAGCCAGGCTCATCGCCGGGACCGCGTGCTCGCGGACCCCCCCTTCCAGGAAATAGCCGGTGAGCGCCGTCTCCGGATACAGCACGACATCCGGGGCGGACTTCCTTTCCAGCAGCCGGGCGAACGAATCCTCGATCCGGTCCAGACTGGCCGCCGGATTTCCCTTGACGGGGCGAAACTGGGCTACCGCGATCTCGATGTGCATATGACCAGGGCCCACGGATGGGGGTCTGAGTTCGGGAGTGGAACGTCAGGTTCGCGGACCCCGGTGTCAATCCGGGGACCGTTTACCGCAACACGCGGCGGGAGTATGGTGTGCCACGAGCGGTGACGCTCAACACCCTGATCCGTTGGAGATAGACCCGTCTTGACCTTCACATCGCTCGTGCTCGGATACGCGATCGCCCTGGCGGTCGGCCTCCCGCTGCTCGCCTTCCGAACCGGTCTGCGGGAGGAGCATGTCGCGGAGGTAAGGGCGGCGCGTCCGGCCGTCTACTTCTCAGCCGCCGTATCCATCGGTGTGCTTGCTGCCGTCACGTTTGGAATCTCGGCGTGGCAGTCCATTCCACCTGCAGAAGTCGGCTGGAAGGTGGATGCGGCCGGGCCCGCCTTCGGGTGGGCGGTGGGTGTGGCGGTTGCCGGGTTGGCCACCGTCTACCTCGTCGTGCGACTCGGTCAGGCCCTGAAGCTCACCGAGAGCCCGCTGTCTTTCGTGCTGATGCCCCGTACGAGTCGTGAGAAGCGGGCGTTCCTGCTCGTCGCCGCCGTGGCGGCAGTCGGAGAGGAGTACCTGTACCGCGGATTCATGTACCACGTGTTCACCGGGACGCTGGGTGGTCCATGGACCGCCGCGGTCCTCACGAGCGTATCCTTCGGTGTGGCGCACGGGTACCAGAAAACCATTGGAATGGTTCGGGCCGCCCTGCTGGGTGCCCTTCTCGTGGTTCCGGTGATCTGGACGGGGAGCCTGTTTCCCTCCATCGTGGCGCACTTCTGGATCAATGCCGCGGTCGGACTCGGCGGTTGGAAGCGGTTGTTTCCGGACCTGGCCGCCGTGGAGGCAAGCGCGGCGCCGGATGACTGGAATCAAGGCACATAGGGACGGTACATAGATGATCTCACATACGAGACGAAGAAGCCTTCTCCACTCGATCGGACTTGCGATCCTGCTTGGATCAGGAGCGCACCGGGCGATGGCTCAGGAGCTGCCGGAGTTTGAGCTCGACGGCCTCCTCCGCACCGGGCTTCGCCTGGAATCGTCCCGCTACGATGGTGTGAGCGGGTTCGAGATCTACGACGCCAGGCTCGGTCTCTCGGGAAAGGTCGGCATCGTATTCGATTATGCCCTTCGGGCCGAGTACCAGTTTGAAGCTGACGCGGTGCGTCTTCTCGACGTTCGCCTTTCGGTGCCGCTGAGCAGCGAAGTTCTGCGGCTGGACGCGGGCCTCCTGATGTCGGGTTTCGGGCGGGAGGCCATGAAGTCCAAGGATGCGATCCCACTGGTCGAAAGATCCCAGGGCTCGCTCGCCCTGGCGCCCGGCCGTCAGGTGGGTGCGGCGCTCAGGGGTGTGGCCCTGGAGCAGCGTCTGAAGTACTGGGGCGGTTTGTACAACGGAGAGGGCGCCAGCTTCGGGAACGATGACCGACGATTCCTTTTCGCGAGCCGGGTCGAGTACAACTCCGTCGGCGAGGTGGAGTTCTTCGAGGACTTCGTGTACGAGCTCGGGGCCGACCTGACGATTGCCAGCGACAGCGCGAACCCTGTGCTGCCGGTGAGCCGGCCGGCTGGCGACGAGGAAGGTAGTGGAGTCGGGATCCCGGGCTATACGGAGTTCACGGGGAACCGGTTCGTGTGGAGCGCCGATGCGGGTCTTCGCTACCGCGCATGGTCGTTCGCCGCCGAGTATGCGCGGGCCGAGTACGATCCGCAGGGCAACGCCGACAAGGTCTTCTCGGACGCATGGTACGCGGAGGGCGTGTACAGCCTCTGGGGCGCCTTCGACCTCCTCGCTCGCTACGATTCGTTCAAGCCGGCCGTGGGCCTGGGTACCGAGCCGGATCGCACGCAGTTCCTGGTTTTCGGATTCAACGTGAACCCTGGCTTCAACGCCAAGTTCGGCATGCAGTATTCGGTCGGAATCGACGGCAGCCTGGTGGGCGTGTCACAGGCGATCGACCGGACCAACACGGGGCCGGGCCTGGCGGACAACCAGTTCCTGCTAAACCTGCAGGTGGCTTTCTAGAAGTAGAACTGGAGCCGCGCCTTGAACGAGCTCTCGCTCCGCAGCGCGTCTGTCGTGGGATTGGCGATGTCCCAGTTCAGGGCCACCTTGTTCCTCTTGTAGAAGAAGATCTGCAGCCCCGGCGTGAAGCCCCACACCTCGCTGGCGTCCAGGCTCGTGTTTACGTCGGCCCACGACAGCCGGAACACGGGCTCCAGGGCCATGTCGCCCGAGCCGACCGCGAACTTCCAGGAAACGATCGCCTGCCAGCTGGCGATCCCCGCGAAGTCCTCGCCGGCCTCGAGGTCGATGTCGCCGCCCGCCGCGTTCTGTAGCGGGTTGTCGCCGAACACGAAGCCGAGCTGCGCGTGCGGGCCGTCGGAGAAGTCCCCCCAGTCCGCGAACAGCTCGTAATTGTAGTAGTAACGCGACTGGATTCCCTCGGTTACGGACGTGTACTCGGCGTCCGTCGCCGCCGCGGCCGCCGCGATCTTCAGGTCCTTCGGCCCCGCGCCCAGCTTGAGCTGTCCTCGTCCGACGAACTGCTTGGACGCGTTCGAGTCCTGGAACTTCAGATCCGAGTTGCCCGTGAATCCGCCGACCCAGTACGTGAACAGTCCACTGTTGGTGGATCCGTTCAACTCCACCCCGATGTCGCGGTCGGAGAGATCGAACAGCGTGGTGAAGCTCGTGATGTTCGGGGCAACCACCTTTTCCAGGCCCCGAATGGCGAGTTCCCTTTCCACCGTCAGGGTCTGGCTGGAGGATACCAGCACGAACCCGTCGAACGGCCGCTTGAAGTGTCCTGCCTTCAGCCGGAACGCCTTGCTGAACGTGAACCGGCCCCACGCGTCCTTCAGGCCGATCTTGTCGATCTTGTTGAAGTCGGGCTGAATTCGGAAGTCGATCTGATCGTTGATCTTGGCCGTCACGGTCAGGCGGGCGCGCCGCAGGAACAGATCGGTCGCAGGCACCTGCTCCTCGCAGGCCGAGTCGTCCGGGACCGGGAATTCGTTGCACGAACTGCTGCTCGCCTGGACCTGCACACGTCCACCGAACTTGATCT
>JAUVPT010000192.1 GCA_030598525.1 Gemmatimonadota bacterium | reverse complement strand
TCGCTGCGCGCGTCGACGTCGTGGACACCGGCACTCTGTTCCGGGCTCATGTACGCGGGCGTGCCCACCGCGAGACCCGTGGCGGTGAGCGCTTCGCCTCCTGCGGCCGCTACGGCTGTCGCCACACCGAAGTCGGCGAGCATCACTTCCCCGCCGGAGAACATGATGTTGGCCGGTTTGATGTCCCGATGGATGACCCCCGCCTCGTGCGCGAAATCCAGCCCTGCCGCCATCTCACTGACGATGCGTACCGCCTCATCCAGCGGGAGTTGCTTGTCCCGACTCAGACGGCCGCGCAGCGATCCCTCGCTGAGGAGCGGCATCACGTAGTAGAGGATTCCGTCCACCTCGCCCGAGTCGAACAGGGGAACGATGTGCGGGTGGCTCAGTCGTGCCGCGATCTCGATCTCGCGCGTGAAGCGCTCGGCACCCACGGCGACGGCCAGCTCAGGGTGGAGGATCTTGATCGCCACCTGGCGGTGGTGTCGGAGGTCCTCGGCCGCATACACGACGGCCATGCCTCCCCGGCCGATTTCCTCACCCAGCGTGTATTGATCGGCGATCGCGGTTCGCAGGTGCTCCAACGGTTCGGCCATGATCCGGCTCCTGGGACCGCCAGGGTTCAGTCTCGGCGTCCGGGGGAGGGCAGCGATGCGCAACGTATGGTTGAGTATAGCTATCCCGGGTCTGAACATCGAGGCGGACCAGTGGCTCGCAACTACTCTATGCCGTTCGTCGTAGGGATGGGTGCCATGACGAATGATCCGACTCGAAGACACATGACCTCCGACGCGGCCGCTCGCCAGGCGCTCAGGGTGGCGCTTGCCGAAGTCCTGGTCGTGGCCGAGAACTGGCGACACGTACACCTCGATGCGAAACCAGGCATCGACATGGCCGAGGCGGCGGAAATCCTGTCGGAGATCCTCAGGGTGTTGGCTGCCAGAGCCAGGGGTGCGCTTGATGTGGACGGGGCGAACGTTGATGCCCTGGTCGAGTGGGCCCTGGCGGATATCGCGGACGAACTCACGTAGAAGACCGAAGACCCCACCGGACGATGTCCTGTGGGGTCCTCAAGCGTCAGCCACTTCGATCGGTCTTCAGCTACCCGGCGGAAAGTCCTTGAGCATCTTGTCGACCGCGTCGTCGATCAGCTGCTGACGATCTTCGGGTGATCGTCCGGGATCGATGACCGCGGTCGCCGTACCGGTCCAAATCAAGTTCTTGGACTCCACGTCAAACATGCCGACGATCAGGGTTCCTTCCTCCCACACGTTCTCGTAGGTGGTACTCGTGCCCATGCTCATGCCGTATCCACCCCAACCGTAGCCGCCGTAGCCGTAGCCGCCGCCCCAGCCGGAGTTCACCGTATTGTATGAACGACGTTCGGCAGAGGCCCCCTGGTAGCCGACGGCCAGGTCTGCGTCTTCGCCACCCTTCTGGAAGCCCCTGGCGATGAGAGCTCCGTCTATCGAGCCTCGAACACGTGAATCGGTGATGGAGTCGATGTCATCACCCTCGGTATCAAGCCAGGTGTACGTCGAGTATTTCGTGAAGTCCACCGCCGGATCGTAGTCGGACGACACGGAGATGCCGCTGCACGCGCCCAGAAGGAAGGCAGCGCCGACGGTCACGAGAGTCAGAGTTCGCACGTTCGTCTCCTTTGTGGGTTCTTCATCATCGCTCGGCGCGGCAACTTATTCCCTTGCCGCCGACTCAGCCACTTTGTAGGCCGTTCGGGCCCGTTGGGTTCGTTCTGAGCGCGTCTGGAGAACCGCTGTAGGTTCGGCCGAACCGGTCGGTGGCTTCGACCGTGACGTGGGCACCCGGTGCGGCGGGCGCATAGAACAGGTGTCCGGTCTTGATGGGCTCGACCCAGGTGCGACGAGGTGGAAGGTCAGGCCCGGTATGAAGCTCGACGCTCAGGGGATCGTAGCCGTCGCGGCGGGCCATGGCTCCCCGGCGCTCGCCGTTCTCGTACCAGACCACGGTCCACCCCGGGTCCCAGTCCCACACATTGGCTACGATCTCGTCGGGCGCTCTCTTGTCCGTGCCGGTCGGATACACTCGCATCTGGTAAGACTCGTCGTGCCCGGTGGCCTTGTAGCGCCAGCTCACGTCTTCTCCGCGGATATCGTACACGCTGTACCCGGAGGGCGTCCCATCGAAGCAAATGGGCCCGCTCCACCAGGCGCCACATACCGCCCCATTTACGTGCTCGTGCACTCCGTGCTCGAAGACGTGCTCGATCTCGTGGGTATGGCCCGTGAGAACGTGAGCCCGGAACGGCTCGAGGAGCCGGTACAGCTCCTGCCGGTTGGTCACGGACGTGTGTGGGCTGGGCAGGTCCTCGCCCGCCCGGACGTGCTGACTGCAGAGGATCGGGATGTGCGCCGCGACTACTACCGTGCGTCCTGCCTCCAGCATCTTCAGGTCGGCTTCCAGCCATGCCAGCTGAACTCGATCGAGGTATCCGAAATACTCGACCCCGTTCCAGAACACGTCGTCCAGGATGACATAGTGGACGGCTCCCCGGTCGAACGAGTAGTAGCGCGGCCCGAAATGCCGTGAGAACGTGGCGGTAGACGATTCATCGATCCAGGCGTCGTAGTCCATGTCGTGGTTGCCGACCACCTGGAAGAAGGGAATTTCCATGCGGCTTACGCCCCGTTCGTACTCCGGAAACAGGTCCAGGTGGTCGTACATGATGTCGCCGCACGAAATCCCGAATGCGTCCACATCTCCGATGGCTCGCAGGGTGGCCTGGACGTCCGGTACCGTCTGCTCGAGGAACCAGGTCGTCTCTTCCGTATCCTGCGTCTGGATGTCGGCAAGCAGGAGCAGGGCGTGATGCTCGTCGTTCCGTCGGCATCGGCGCAGGTCGAAGGCGACGGCCTGCTGGTCCCCGGAACCGGGAGCGATTCGCTCGTAGAACCGTGCCGTGCCGGTCGAACTGACCGGAATCTCGTAGCCCGACGGCACGGACACGTGGACGAAGTCGCGAAGCGTGGAGGACGGGATCTCGAACGCTCCGTCGGAGTCCGTCATGACGACGCTCAGGCCGTCGGACACCCGCACCCTGGCGAGGCCCTCGCCCTCTGCCGTCACGCGCCCCCGGACACGGACGGGCCGGACCTCTGAGAATGGCGAGGTAGCCGGGCGTAGCCATCGGGGCGTGAGTATGGCCCCTCCGCCCGCGGTCATGAGCTCCACGAAGGTCCGACGATCGAGATTCCTGCCAGTCATAGTCTCACACCTCGGGGTCTGTACGCGTTTGTGTCGCTCATGGTAACGGCAGCCTGGTGGCCCGATCGCCGCCGATCCGGATCCTCAGGCCGGTGAGGCCGTCCCCGAACCTGTACCCCACACCGATTCGAGGTACGCGGACGAACCAGATCTTGGGTGCCTGCTCACGAAATCCGATGGTCACGCCGATCTCGTACTGTTTCTCGATGGACTCCCGGGTACCGCCCACCCCCGTGAACTCCAGCGTATTCAGGAAGTAGCCAGGCTCGAAGTAGGCCCCTACGTCAGGGGTTTCTCCGCCAATCTGGAAGCCCAGTGGGTAGCGAGCGTCCATCCTTGCCGTCAGCATGACGTACTCGTCGTCCACGAGCTCGGTGTTGGCCCACGACACGCCTGCCTGGACTCGGGGCTCCAGCCCCAACTCCCACCGCTTCCACGGGAAGACGAACTCCGTTCGCAGGCCGAACGTGGTAAGCAGAAGCTCTTCGATTTCCGAATTGGTCAGGCCGATTCCGATGTCGGCGAACGGGCGAAGCATGGAACGATCGCTGAGCGGAATCATGAACTCGATCCCCGGAAACAAGCCGCCGAAACGCAGACTCTCGACCTTGAATTCATCAAGGCGTTCGAAGTCCTGATAACCGATCACACCGGTGAGGCGGAGGCGAAGCCCCAGCTTCCGGCCGTCGGTAAGCCTCCGAAGCCAGATGGATACCGGGACAGTCAGCACATGGCTGCTCTGATCTTCCACCGATCCGGAGCCGAATCCACCCTCCGTCGTGGAGAACGTCCACGGGTAGTTCACCTCATCCCCCAGCTCCAGGTCCGGCGTGTCCTGGGCCCGGGATTGGGTCGGCGCGAGCAGCAGACCGACGGTCGCAAACAGGAGGAGTAGCGAAAGCGGTTTCATCGAAGACAGCGTTCGTCGCTCTCTCCACAAGCTGCACCGTAGGCCCGAGCCAGCCAGCGAAGGAGAACCCCACCCGCGTCCTCCGGGCTCCGCCCGAACACCAAGATCCCGTCCTCGTGACCTCCCATGGCGAGTACCTGGCGCTCGGGAAGTACCGTCTCCCTATACAGGCGCCTCACCTCGAGAGCCATTTCAGGCGTGCCGTACGGAACGGAAGGATCTGTCTCCGGCAGGCCGAGCGAGCGCCTGCGCCGCCACAGCACGGGGCTGTGGGCGTGGAGCACGCTGCGGACGAGCGGGCTCGTGTC
>JAUVPT010000217.1 GCA_030598525.1 Gemmatimonadota bacterium | reverse complement strand
GAGTAACGCCCAGCCGTCTTGCGGACTGAAACCACATGAAGGCGTGCCGGTTACGATGGTGGCCGGCGCGCCTTCTATTTCCTGGCTCCTGAGGCCACGCCAATCGGCGTGGCCTCTCTGCATCACAGTCAGCGAGACCAGGGCAGGAAGTGGAAAACCGCAAGCCGAGAGCGATTCGACGGCTGCGAAAGGTTGCTGCCCTGCGGGAACGCGCCTAGCTTCGCGGCCGTTCTCCATGCTGAGATCGAAGCGCTCATGAGCGCGCCCGAGTCGTCGGATCGCGCGACAACGAAGGAATAGACATGAAGATGGGAATCTGGCCCGTTATCGCCCTCGTAGCCTTCACGGCATTGATTACGTGGGGCATCTCGAGGCCACAATCAGCGACTCTTCTGCCACAGGCCACGCAGGGCGAGGTCCTGGCGACGGTCGCTGGATACGAGATCACACGGCAGGAAGTCGAGGAAATCGCCCCGGACCAGTTCATCCAGGCGAATCAGGAGTTGCACGACCTCACGGAGAGAGCCCTGTCCCAGGCCATCGAAACGAAGCTGTTGGACTTCCAGGCCGAGAAGGAAGGACTGGATGTGGACGGATTGGTGGCCCGAGAAGTCCTGTCGAAGTTGCCCGAGCCTACTGAACAGCAGATCGATTCCATCTACAACGTCTACCGGGAGCAATTGAACAACGCCCCCCGTGACAGCGTTACGCCGCAGATCGTGGACTTTCTCAACCGGCAACAGCGTAGCGTGGGCATGCAGATCTATCTGGCTCAACTGCGAGCTCAGTACGACGTGCGAAACCTGCTCGAGCCAGCCCGCATCGAGGTAGAGGCGACCGGTCCGAGCAGAGGTCCCGAGGACGCGCCGATCACCCTCGTGGAGTTCTCGGACTTCGAGTGCCCGTTCTGCGTGCGCGTCCTACCGACTCTCGATCAGGTCCAGGAAGCCTACGGAGACCAGGTGCGGATCGTGTACCGTCAGTTTCCGCTGAATGCCATCCACCCGAACGCCCAGTTGTCGGCCGAGGCGTCATTGTGCGCCCACGCGCAGGGGAAATTCTGGGAAATGCACGATGCGATCTTCGAAGCCCGCGGGAAGGCCGATTCGGATGGCCTGAAGACGATGGCCGCCGATCTCGGGTTGGATTCCGAGGTGTTCGACGGGTGTCTCGACTCCCGCGAATTCCGCGATCAGGTCGCGGCGGATATGGAGGCGGGGCGGCAGGCCGGTGTCACCGGTACGCCGGCCCTGTTCATCAACGGCCGCTTCCTCTCAGGCGCCCAGCCGTTCAATGTCGTCTCGCGCGTGATCGACGACGAGTTGACTCGCCTGGGCGGCTGAGGGTCGAAGGGGAGCGGGGAAGGATCGCCCGATGAGCCGCGCTCTACTCGTCATCGCGATCGTCGCGGCGGTCGTGTTCACCCTCTTCCCGGGCATCGATCTCTGGATGTCCGGGTTGTTCTACCGGCCGGATGGCGGATTCTACCTGAAGGACTCCTGGTGGGCCGTCGGCATCTATGACTCGATCCCCATCATCGCCATCACGGTCGGGGTCGGCAGCCTTCTCTTCCTCGTCGCCAACTTTGCTCGCAAGCGCCAGGTGGGCCCGCTCTCCAATCGGTTCCTTCTGTTCATGCTGGCGGCGCTCGCAGTGGGGCCGGGGCTGGTCGTCAACGCGGGCTTCAAGGACAACTGGGGCCGTGCCCGTCCGCGTGACGTCACCGAATTTTCGGGTGAAAAGCACTTTACCCACGCTCTTCAGCCGACCGATCAATGCGAGCGGAACTGCTCGTTCGTGGCCGGTCACCCGTCGGTCGTTTTCTGGCTCGCAGCCCTGGGATTCGCCGTGGCCGCACGCAGGCGCCGGAATCGGATCTTCGTGGCTGCTGCAGCGCTCGGCCTGGTCGCCGGTTTCGGGCGGATCGTGCAGGGAGGGCACTTCCTGAGCGATGTGGTCTTCTCGGGGATTGCCGTGTTCGCCGTGGTCTGGGTGCTGGCGACGTACGTCTTCAAACTGGACGCAAAGAGGGGTTCAGCGTAGCCGGAATATCGCCATTCTCGCCTTGTGGTCCGATCCGTACGCGTCACCGACAACCCGGTAGGAACCTTCCACCAGTTCGAGAGCACCGCCCCCGGCCCGGAAGAAGAGGTGGTCCGGCGGCCAGTCTCCCCTGGTCTTCTCCCTGCCCGGCGGTGGCGAGTCGGGATACGTCTCCAGCATTCGCTGAATCACGGTCTCGCGATACGACCACGTGTTGAGATCTCCGGCGACCACGATCGGGATCCCGCGCTCGGGGTCCATCAAGTCCAGGGCCTCGGTCAGACCGTCGTTCTGCCGCACGCGCATGGATCCGCCGGTCCCGAGGACGCGAAGGATGTTCCCGGCCACATCATAATGAACGCTCGCGACGCGGAGCTCCGAGCCACCCGGGCCCGGCACGGTGGCTACCACGGTGACGCGTCGCTGCGCCTCGAGAGGAAGTTCGATCGCCACCGGTTCCGTGAGCGGCAAAGTGGAGAGGATGGCGCTGCCGCGGTCCTCGCGGCCGTGTTCCCCTGCCTCGAGCCCGTTGCGCATCGACGGCGCGTAGAAAAGGGCCAGCCCGCAACGCTCCGCGACCCGAACGATGTCCAGACGCGGCCCGCTCGGCGGGTCCTCGGCGATACGGCTCCGGACTGGAGCGCCCTCGGGCGGCTCCGGAACACCTTCAGATGCGCGATAGGTTTCCTGGGCCAGGAGCACGAAATGGCGGCTCAGTCTTCCGGGTCCCGCCGCATCGCAGTCGTACCCCAATTCGTCGTTTAGGAATCCGACGAGGTCGCCCCCTCCCACGTGAACGTTCCACGTGACGACCGTGAGCGTGGAGTCGGCGATGGGGCGCACCATATAAGGTGCCGGTTCTGGCCGGAGCTCGACCGGGCCGACTGCCGAGCACCACGCAGCCAATGATCGGCGATCGGGATCTCTGTGCGGGCCAAACCAGCGCACCGCCATGCCGTCCCCCGTCCGGCGAGCTTCGCACGAATGAGACCCGGGGCCGGACTCCCCGTCGGCTACAGCGATCGCGCCGGCCTCCGACTCGACGTCCACGGGACTGACGGGCTGCATGCGATGCGAGACGGTGCAGCCGGCGAGGAACACCACAACCAGAACGCGAGCCGGTACGCCAGACAGCCGCTCCACGATGGACAGCCGCAGGCCTACCATGGGACCGCCACGTCGAATTGCAGCACGGGTAAGTCTGAGGCGGGAGAGTCTCCAGCGTTAATGGCGCGGATGATCCAGGAGGTAAAGCTGCCCACCGCCATGCCGATCAGGCCCACCCCGATCGCATCGGGCATCTCCATGGAGGGTACCAGTTGCCACAGCCCGACGCCGACCCCCATACCGACGACGAGCCCGATCCAGGTCCCGGACCCTCCCGCTCCGATCGACGAGCCGATGACCCCGCCTGCGGCTACATCTGCCCAGCTCCATTTGTCCACGAAGGGCTTGAGCGCGAGTACGACGACGGAACCGGCCACGAAGCCGAAGCCGGCTCGGCGGTATGCCTCCCAGACCGCGTCCGAGTCCTCCCGGCCAAGTGTCAGGCCGGAGACCAGTCCGATTCCGGCACCGAGGATGGCCACGGTTCGCACGCAGGAGATTCCGGCCATGGTCTGATTGCACGGAACGAGCGCTGCCAATCCACCGAGCGTGGCCCCCGTGTAGATCCCGAGTGCGGCTCCCGCGACCGCCGCTTCGCTCGACCCGCTGATCTCCTGGGCCCGTACGACTCGGCCCGAGCCCGGGCCCACAACCGAGCTCAGGGAGAGAGCCAGGATGGCGGTCAGAGAACGCATGGCGCCTCGGAACGAGCGGGTGCGACCGACCATTCGGGCCAGGACTACCTCCTGCAGGGGTCAAGCGGGACGGAAGACGCACGCCTTCACACGTTGCAATGCCGGGCCTGAACCGGCAACGCGCTTGCGTTGCGCCGGAACCCGATTATGGCGACAATTCCATCCCAACCCACCCCTGAGAGAGTTTGATGAGACGACGCCTGCTTGGCT
>JAUVPT010000288.1 GCA_030598525.1 Gemmatimonadota bacterium | reverse complement strand
GCGTTCCACCAGTAGCGGAACGAGCTGACGACGATGCGGTGGCGGTCGAACGGCGCGTTCACCTGCCCGGTCGTGATCCGCACCACGTATGGCGGATACCTGTCCGGCGGTGCCACGTATCATTCGCAGACCGGCGCGTCGCTGTTCACGCACACGCCGGGCATGCACGTGATCTGCCCCTCGAACGCCGAGGATGCGAACGGCCTGCTGCGCACCGCGATCCGCTGCGATGACCCCGTGCTGTTCCTCGAGCACAAGCACCTGTACCGGCAGACCTACAACAAGGGCCGCTATCCCGGGCCGGACTACATGATTCCGTTCGGCCGGGCGGCGCTGGTGGAGGAGGGCACTGAGCTCACGGTCCTGACCTACGGCGCCCTGGTGGAGCGCACGCGCAAGGCACTGCGTCAGCTCGATCGTGACGGCCGGCCGATCTCGGCGGACGTGCTGGACCTGCGCTCGCTCAACCCGCTGGACATGGACGCGATCGAGCGCTCGGTAAAGAAGACGAACCGGGTGCTGGTGGCGCACGAGGACTCGAAGTCGTGGGGCTGGGGAGCCGAGATCAGCGCCCGCCTGGCCGAGGACCTGTTCGAATGGCTCGACGCCCCGATCCGCCGGCTCGCCTCCACCGACACATTCGTCGGATACGCGCCTCAGCTGGAAGAAGCGATCCTGCCGCAGGTGGGCGATATCGCCGCCGCGATGGAGGATCTGAAGGCGTACTGAGTCTTACAGGGGCCGGCTGCCAGACCGGCCCCGACCTTGACCGGACCTCACCTTTCAGGCGATCTTTGACAGTCCCCCCATAAGCTGTCCCATCCGCAAGGAGACTGTCGTGAAGCGCATCCCATCCCTGCTTCTTCCCCTGCTGTTGTTCCTCGTACTTCCCGCGACCGCCCAGGAAGCGGAGCCCGAGTGGTACACGGTGTATGCCGAGCACGTTTCGATCTCGAACCAGTCCGCGTACGAGGCAGGATTGGGGGATCTCGTGTCGATCTTCCAGGACGCCAACATCACCGGTGCGCCCTGGCTCACGATCCAGGGCAGCGAGATCGGCTACTCTTACGTGTTTGCGGGCACGGGTCCCGGCGACCTCGATGAGCTCAACGAGACCTGGGACGCCATCATGGCCAAGCTCGGCGACCGGGGAGCAAAGGCGATGGCGAAGAGCGACGCACTGGTCGAGAGCCGCGACATGTACTTCCTCATGCTGCGGTCCGACTTGTCTTACCGGCCCGATGACGTCGGTATCTCCGCCGACAAACCGTTTCGCCACTACACGCAGGTGTACGTTCATCCCGCTAAGACGAAGGAGTTCGAGGCCTCGCTCCCGGCGTGGATCGCCGCCTACGCCGATGCCGGCGTGGAGAATGGCTGGCTCACGTACCAGTACATGACCGGGAGCGACCTGCCCGCGTACCTGATCGTGGGTTCGGCGAAGAGCGAAGCCGATTTCCATGCGCGGTCCGCCGAGAACGAGAGCAAACTGGGCGACAAGATCGGTGAACTCCGGGCGAAGACCGGGCCCTCCCTGCGGAAGGCGAGCGAAACGTCGGGCATGGTACGCGGCGATCTGTCCTATCCGCAGTTCGGTGGAGGGAACTGAAGGCGCCTGACGACGGCGTCGTTCAAGGGGAGCGCGGCGACACGCCTCCGCGCTCCCCCCTTTCCCGCTCTCCACCGCTCTCGTCATCTTGCCTCCATGAAACCAATTTCCCGACGCTCCTTCGTGGGCACCGGTGCCGCGGCGTCGCTGGTCTCTGCTGCCGGCATCAGCGGAATGCCGGCCTCCCTGCGAGGCCAGGTCCAGCAACATGACGAGCGCCAGCAGCACACGGTGACGCTCTCGGGCGACGGTCAGTCGCTCTCGCCTCTCGAATACTCGCAGGTTCTCGCCACGATCCTGGAACGGAAGGGCATCGCTCCCGACTACTACTCCCGGGGCGGTGTGGTGACGGAACTCGAGGAACGGATGGCCGAGATCCTCGGCAAGGAACGTGCGGTTTTCCTCGCGACCGGCACGCTGGCCAACCAGCTCGCGGTTCGTGTCCAGGCGCGAGGCCGCAGCCGCGTGATCGTCCAGGAAGACAGTCACCTGTATGCCGACTCGGGCGACTGCGCCGAGGTGCTGAGCAACCTCAACCTTGTCACGCTGGCGCGCGACGGGGGCACGTTCAGTCTCGAGGATGTGCAGGGTGTCCTGGACCGAACTTCCCGGGGACGCGTCCAGACGGGGGTCGGAGTGATCTCGATCGAGTCGCCGATCCGCCGCCGGCTCGGCGAGCTGTTCGACTACGACGAGATGCGGCGGATCTGCAATTTCGCTCGCGAGCAGGGTATCGCCACCCACCTCGACGGCGCCCGCCTGTTCATGGCATCGGCGTACACGGGCATCGCACTGGCCGACTTCGCCTCGCTGTTCGACACGGTGTACGTGTCGATGTGGAAGTACTTCAACGCGCCGGCGGGGGCGATCCTCGCCGGCCCCCGGGAACTGCTCGACGATCTCTACCACCCGCGCCGCATGTTCGGAGGCGCGCTTCCCGGTGCTTGGCCCCTGGCCGCCGTGGCCCTGCACTTCATCGACGGGTTCGAGGATCGGTTCGCAGCGGGGGTGAAGACGTCCGAGGAGCTGCTGCCCGCGCTGGACGCGATCGGGCCGCTCCGGGTGGAGCGCATTCCGCAGGGCTCGAACGTGTTCAAGCTGCACGTCGAGGTAGAGGACCTGGACGGTGTCCGTGAACGGCTCGCCGGGCAGGATGTGCTCGTCCCGGCACCGGCGGCTGGCTTCAGCGGTTTCATTCTCAAGGTCAATGAAACTCTCGCGCGACGCCCGGCTACAGAGACGGCGGGCGCATTCGCAGCGGCCGTGGAGGCATGAAGACCAGAGTCCTGTTCTTCGTCGTGGCCGCCCTGGTCGCCGTCGCGGCGGTCGTGGTCGTGGTCCCTGGCCTGCTCACAGAGCCCTCACCAGCTTCCAGATCTGATTCTGCTTCTGCTGCACCCGAGCTGGAGCCTCCCGCCCCCGCCGGCACCCGCATCCGGGTCGAACAACCGGAGGGACCGGTCGCGATCGTGGGTGGTGTGTTGCTGGACCTGTCTCGCGACGGACGGGGGACGGCGGATCTGCAGGACGCGGTGGTGGTGTTCCGGGGCGACACGATCCTGGCCGTCGGGTCAGCGGGAGACGTCAGCATCCCGGCGGACGCCCGGCGCATCGATGCCAGGGGCAAGTGGATCCTGCCGGGTCTGATCGACGCGTTCGCGGTCCTGAACAACCAGGCGTACGCCGATTCCTACCTGGCGATGGGCGTGACCAGCCTGATCGGGGTG
>JAUVPT010000315.1 GCA_030598525.1 Gemmatimonadota bacterium | reverse complement strand
TCATGGCTGCACCCGACCTGGGGCCTCTGCAGTTCGACATCGCCTACGAACACGGGCTGGAACTCGTGTCTGATCCAGGTCTTGGCCTGACCCCCGTTCTTGGCGCCAGTTCGACCGGAATCGACTGGCTCCCCCTCCAATGGACGATCGAAGACTGGGACCACGGATCGTGGCGCCATCGGTTCGACCGGCTGTCGGTGAGCGCTCCGCTCGGCGAGTCCGCCGCGGGCACGGTCGGCCGGCAGACGATCTCGTGGGCTACGTCGCTGATCTTCACTCCCGCCGACCCGTTCGTGCCGTTCGACCCCGCTGACCCGTTTCGCGACTACAGGGCGGGCGTGGACGCCGTCCGGATCCAGGGATTCTCGGGTCCGTTCACCGAGATGGACTTCGTATTCCGCCCGGCAGACACGCGAGACGGCACCACGAACACGGCGTTGGGCCGGATCACGACGGCTTCGGGCCCGTGGGAAGTGTCCGGATGGGCCGGGGTGTTGCACGACGGTGGCGCGGTCTCCGCCGCCGCCACCCTGACGGCCGCCGGTACCGCGTTCCGAGGGGAAGCCGAACTTCGCTGGCCGGACGATGTGCTGCGGTTCACGATCGGGGCGGACCGCAGCTTCCCGCTCGCCGGCCGCGACCTGTACGTGATTCTCGAGTACCAGCGCGACGGTTTCGGGGCCACCGACCCGGAGGACTATCTGAGCGTCCTGCTCTCTGACCCGTACAGCCGCGGCGAATTGCAGGTGATTGGGCGGAACGAGGCGGCCCTGCAGGCGTCCTGGCAGGCGACACCGCTGCTCACGGCCGACTTCCTCACCACCTGGAACATGAACGACGGGAGTTTCCTTCTTTCTCCAGCGGCCAGCTATTCGCTGTCCAACGAGGCGTACATCAGGGGCGGGTTCTTCTTCGGAATCGGGGCGGGTGAGGGGCGTTCGGTGTCGATCCCCTCCGAAAACCTGTCGTTCGTCCTGCCCGGGTCCGAGTACGGGATCGTGCCGTCCAGCCTGTACATTTCGCTCACCGCGTTCTTCTGAAGCGTATTCCACGCATCACGGCCCACCATTTGCTCGACATTTGACCGACAGGAGCCCACTTTCTACGGCCCCCGGCGAATCGGTGTCAGAACGCCGCTCAGCCGCAGACGACGGGACGTTCATGAAGTTGCTGCTCATCCGCCACGCGATAGCACAGGACCGGTTCGAGTTTTCTCGTACGGGGCAATCGGACTATTACCGGCCTTTGACCGACCGGGGTCGGACGCGAATGGCCAGGGGCGCTGCCGGTCTCCGCACCGTGGTTCCTGAGATCGACGTTCTCGCCACCAGCTCCCTCACCCGCGCGGTGCAGACGGCGGAGATCGTGGCGGAGGCCTACGACGGGCTCCGCCTCGAGCACGCGGACGCGCTGGGAACGGGCGACGGGCAGGCTTTCCTGGAGTGGCTGGGTGAGTGTGGTCCCGACGAGCTGGTGGCCGCGGTGGGTCACGAGCCGCACATGTCGGACTGGGCGGCCTGGATGCTCACCGGCTCGTGGCATGACTTCGCCGTGGTGAAGAAGGGCTCGGCCATGCTCCTCGAGTTCCCCGGTCCATTGAAACCGGGCACGGCCTGGCTCCACTGGTTCCTGGCGCCGGCTCAGCTCCGGCGACTCGGGAGGTAGCCCGGGATGGCGCGACGACCGTCCGGCTTGCTCGATCTTCCCGCATACGAGGGAGCGGTGCGCATCGCCCGTTTCTACCTGGATAGGGCAGGGCAGGCCGCGCTGCGGCTCGAAAAGAAGGGCGACGAAGAGGCCCTGCACGATTTCCGGGTGAACCTGCGCCGCCTCCGGAGCAACCTGCAGGCGTACGCTCCGTACCTTGCCACGGCTGTCTCGCAGAAGCAGCGGAGGAGAATCCGTAACCTGGCATCCTCCACCGGTGGAGGGCGCGATGCCGAGGTCCAGCTGGCGTGGCTCGAAGAACGCCAGCTCGACGTCTTGATCGACGAAGCGCCGGGCGTGGAGCTTCTTCGCGAAGAGCTGGAAGGCCAGCTGACGAGTGGTTATGGGAAGGCCATTACCCGGGCTCCTGGCAAGTTCAGCAAGCTGGACGGAAAGCTGCGTCGCCGGCTGGGCGATCTGGAAACGACCGGCCGAGCCAGTGGCCTGAACGAAGGCCTGAGGTTCTCGGCGGCGATCGAACGGTGTCTGCCGGAGTACGCCGGTCAGCTCGACGCAGACCTCTCCCGCGTTCACACGATGTCAGATGAGGCGGAGGCCCACCGCGCGAGGATCCGGGCGAAGAGGCTCCGATACCTTCTGGAACCGATCGCGGCCGATGTCGAGGGGGTCGATGAGCTGCTCGAGAGCCTGAAGGGTCTGCAAGACCTGCTCGGTGACCTGCGGGACGCACAGTTGTTATGCGGTTTGGTGGCACAGCTCGAGAGACAGGTCGCCCAGGGTCCGGAGCCGGACGCGAGGCTCGGCCTGAGCAGGGTGGCGGCCTGGCTGGATGCGGAGCAGCAGGAGTTGTTCGGGCGTTTGCGCGATGACTGGCTCGGCGATCGAAGCGCGGCGTTCTTCACCGCCGTCGAGAGCGTCAGGGGGTCACTGGTCACCACCGGAGCCGCGGACGTCGAGATCGAGCGGAAGTATCTGCTGTCAGGGATGCCACCGAGTCTCGAAGGCCAGCCGTTCCGGGAGATCGAGCAGGGCTACATTCCAGGCGAGAGACTGCAGGAGCGGGTGCGCCGTGTTCGGATGGACGGCACCGAGTGGTACGTCCGAACCGTGAAAGTCGGCTCCGGCATTCGGAGGATCGAGCTCCAGGAGGACACGGACCGCGAGACGTTCGAGGTCCTGTGGCCCCTGACGCGGGGACGCAGGGTCATCAAGCGTCGCTATC
>JAUVPT010000141.1 GCA_030598525.1 Gemmatimonadota bacterium | reverse complement strand
GTGGAACACGCTGCCGATTTCGTACAGTCGCACGTCGCGATGGCCCCTGGACCAGTTGTGCTCCACGCGGCCCAGAAGAATGGGCACCATGTCCGTGCGCAGGAAGGACTCGGCCTCGGACAGCGGCTTCAGGAGACGAGCCGGGTGGCCCGAGGTACGGGTCTCCGGCACGAAGCTCGAACTGCGGGCCTCCAACATTCCGAAGGAGGCCAGAGTTCGCCTTACCCGGTCCGCTCGCTGCCACACCTGACTCTCCGGAACTGCGCTCGGCCTGAAGGCTCGGGCCTCCCGCGGGAACGACTCGTAGCCGTACCGCCGGGCCACCTCTTCCAGGAGGTCGACCTCCGTTCTCACGTCGGTTCGCCATCCCGGAACGGCCACGTCCAGTGCTACGGGCGAATCGGCAGCCGACTCCCCCACGACGCCGAAGCCCAAGGGCTCGAGAAGCGCAGCGATCTGCTCACCGGACAGGCTCAACCCGAGGACCGCCCGGACCCGCGAGGGACGAAGTTCCACACGCACGGGAGAAAGCGGGGCTCGGCCGACGCGAAGCGCCTCGTCGTCCGCCGCGCCACCCGCGGTCACGAGGATCAACTCGACGCAACGCTGGATCGCTTTCTCCATTCCCGATTCGTCGATTCCGCGCTCGAACCGGTAGGACGCGTCCGTCGCGAGGCTCGTCTTTCGGGCCGTGTGGCGGGTGTGGCGTGGGTCGAAGGCAGCGCACTCGATCAAGAGGTCCGACGTCCCCTCAGACACCTCGGAATCGGCCCCGCCCATCACGCCGGCCAGTGCGACGGGGCGCTGTGCGTCTGCTATCACGCTGACTTCCGGACCGAGCTCGTGCCTGGTTCCGTCGAGCGTCGTATGCGGTTCGTTCCGGGCAGCGCGCACTCGGATCTCCTGACCCTCCAGCCGGGCCAGATCAAACGCGTGCAGTGGCTGGTTCAGCTCGAGAAGCACATAATTGGTGGAATCGACGACGTTGTTGATCGGCCGAGACCCTGCGGCGCGAAGCCGGGCCTGCAGCCACTCCGGCGAAGGTCCCACGGTAACCCCGCGGACGATGGCCGCCAGGTAGCGGAAGCATCGATCGCTATCCTCGATCGTCACACTCACGCCTCCGGCGGAGGCGGACTGCTCGCCGGACTCCCATCGTGGCAACCAATCAGGTCCCCCGAAGGAAGGCAGAGCCAGATCGCTCACGCCACCTGGCGCGAGTTCCCGCGCCACTCCCGCGTGGCACGCCAGATCGATACGGTTCGGCGTGAGATCGACCTCCAACCGCGCGTCCGGCAGGCCGAGGACTTCTGCGAAGGGCGCGCCCGGAACCTGGTCGTCCCCGAGGCGCATGATACCCGACGCATCCCGCCCCAGGCCAAGTTCCTTCTCGGAACACAACATTCCGTTGCTTTCCTGCCCCCGGATCTTGCGGCGCTCGATCTTGAAGCCTCCCGGTAGCGTGCCCCCCGCCGGTATGAACGGATAGAGCGCGTTCTCCACCACGTTGGGAGCTCCGCAGACCACGTCGAGCAGTTCGCCGGCGGCGGCGTCCACTCGACAGAGAGACAGCCGATCCGCGTTCGGGTGCTTTCGGACTTCGACGACTCGGCCTACGACCACGTCGGCGAGCTCGTCACCCACGGGTTCCGCTCTGTCGACAGGAACGGCGCGCGCGCTCAGAGCGGCGGCCAGCTCATCGGCCGAGCCCTCGATCGAAGGAGCCAGGGCTCGAAGCCAGTTGACGCTGATGTCCATCAGGCGAACTGCTCGAGGAAGCCAACGTCGGCTTCGTAGAGGAGCCGAATATCGGGGATTCGGTACCGGAGCATGGCGATCCGGGCCGGACCCATTCCGAATGCGTACCCGGTGTAGCGCTCAGGATCGTACCCCACGGCCTCGAAGACCGCGGGATTGACCATTCCACTGCCCATGATCTCGATCCAACCGGTACGCTTGCAGGCCGCACAGCCAGAGCCTTCACAGATGATACAGCTCACATCCACCTCGGCGGAGGGCTCGGTGAACGGAAAGTACGAAGGACGAAAACGGGTTCGGGTCGAGGGTCCGAAGAACCGGTGCACGAAGTAGTCGATCGCGGCCCGGAACTCGATGAAGTCGATCCCTTCATCGACCGCCAGGCCCTCGACCTGCTCGAAGGCTGGCGCGTGTGAGGCGTCGTAAGGATCGCGACGGAAGACCATCCCGGGCGCGAGGATCCGGACAGGGGGCTCGTGCTCCATCATCACGCGCACCTGGACCGGCGACGTGTGCGTTCTGAGAAGCAGTCCCTCGTCCAGATAAAACGTATCGTGCATATCCGCTGCGGGGTGGTCGAGCGGAATGTTGAGAGCGGTGAAATTGTGCCAGTCGGTCTCGACCTCGGGCCCGGCGGCACGAGTGAACCCGAGCTCCTTGAAGATCTCGCAGATCTCGTCGATCACGGCCGTGACTGGATGGACACCGCCGCGCCACTGACGGCGACCCGGCAACGTCAGATCGGGGCCCGCAGACTCCTCGGGCGCCAGGAGCGCAGCCAGCTCATCCACTCGCAGTTCGAGCGTCGTTTCCAGAGTCTGCTTGACCTGGTTCGCCGTCTTACCAGCTTCCGGACGTTCCTCGGCCGGGACGCTTCTCAGGCCGGACAGGGCACGGGACAGGAGCCCGTTGCGACCGAGAAACCGAACGCGAGCCTTCTCGAGAGTCTCGGCGTCTTCCGCCTCCTGGATCGCCTCGAGTGCCTCGACCCGGATGGATTCGAGGGTTTCCCGGAGGTTTCCGTGCTCGTCCTTCGAACTCAATGCGAGTGCTCTTTCGCGAGTTTCGCCAACTCGGCGAAGGCCTCGGGCTCCCGTATTGCGAGATCGGCCAGCGCCTTGCGGTTCAGATCCACGCCGGCGCTCTTGAGACCCGAGATGAACCGGGAATACGACAGATCGTGCTCGCGGCTCGCCGCATTGATCCTGGCGATCCACAGCCGGCGGAAGTCCCGCTTGCGACGACGACGGTCGCGGTACGAGTAGGCCCACCCGCGCTCGACAGCGTTCTTCGCTGTGCGATACAGCTTGGAACGAGCGCCGAACTGGCCGCGGGCCTGCTTAAGTACCTTCTTCTTGCGCTTATTTCGAGCGACGCTCGAGGTCACACGCGCCATATCGATATCCTCTGCTTTCTATTCCAATGCTCCAAAGCCACATCCGGACCGCCCGTCCGTGCGGCATCCCGACTCTACGGACTCAGCCTCCGAGCAGCCGGCGCACCCTGCTTTCGTCGGCCTTCGAGACGAGCGTCTTCTTGCGGAGATTACGCTTCCGCTTCGGACTCTTCTTCGTCAGGATGTGGCTGTGAAAAGCCTTGTTGCGGCGAAACTTCCCTGATCCGGTCTTCCGAAACCGCTTGGCGGCAGACCGGTTGGTCTTCTGCTTTGGCATCTTGCTCTACCCTTTCTGACTATCCTTGGGACCGATGAGCATCGTCATGGTCCGACCTTCCTTGCGTATGTCTGACTCGACGTTGCCGAGCTCCTCGAGCTCCCCCTTGACCCGCTCCAGGACTCGAACGCCGAGCTCCGGGTGCGTCATCTCCCTGCCCCGAAACCGAAGCGTGAACTTCACCTTGTCGCCATCATCGAGGAATCGCCTCGCGTGTCGGAGCTTGAAGCCGAAATCGTGATCCTCGATCTTCGGCCGCATCTTGATTTCCTTCACGTGTATGATGTGCTGCTTCTTCTTCGCCTCGCGCGCCTTCCGCGCCTGTTCGTACTTGAACTTCCCGTAGTCCATGATCTTGCACACGGGGGGGCGCGAGTTGGGAGCGACTTCCACGAGGTCCAGGCCCTGCTCTGCGGCCATCGATCGAGCCTCGTCAGTGGCAATGATGCCGAGTTGCTCCCCGTCCCCGTCGATCAGGCGGATCGGACTGATGCGAATCCTGTCGTTTACGCGCAGTTCGTCTTGGCTCACTTCACCTCTTCCAGGGCCGTGGTGCATCCGTCGCCGACCCGCCGGGCCCGAGGCAGACCGACAACCACGAAAAATGCCCGTTCGACATGAGCCGATCGGGCATACACGACACGGCGACGATCCAGTGAAGATCGCGCCATCGTGGTGTACCCGGCAGCTGTGACCGCGCCCTTGGGCTACGGTACGCCGAAAGGTGGGAGCAACGCTCCACTTTCCGTGTTTTCAAGGTCGCCAAGTTATGGCTGGACCCCGGAAGTGTCAACGCGAGGACGGTGTGCTGACCCGCGGGGTGACCGCTGCCACGACGTGCTGACGAGAAATTACTTTCGATAATACATGCTAACCTATTACAAATCCTGCAGTTCTGTCTTGACAGCAAGGATGATGTTCTGGTTCCCCACCGAACTCGGCGTCCGGCCGAGCACGGCGGTCTGGCCGGCCCGAACCCGGATCGTGGTACCGAATACCGTACGACTGCCGGCATGGAAGCGCATCTCGAGCTGGACGCTCCCGCCGGACGAGTCTGTGCGAACGTCACGAATCGTCGCCTCGATCGCCGAGGGCCCGAGGTCCGGGACGTCGAACTCCTGGAACACCTCGTTCCCTTCCGTGCCGTGAACCATCACCTCACCGACCAGGCGGTACCCGTCGAAACGGAACAGCTGTCGCAGCGCCTCCTCCACCTCGGCGATTCGTGGATCGATTTCGGTGCTGCCGTTCGCCTCTATGATCTGGAACGTGAGCCGCACCACTGGCGTCGGTCGATCGAACTCGCGCAGAACTTCCTCGATACGCATGAGATTGTCGCGGGTCTCTCGAACCGTGAGCTTGCCGTCGACCACGCTGGCCATGCCCGGTGCCCCTTCCCTTCCGACGTACACGTAGGGCTCGACCAGGGCATCGGCGACCCAGTCTTCCAGATGAAGGATCTCGAACGTGCGCGTCTCGAGTTCGGGCGTGCCATCCCCGTAGCAGCCCACGAGCCCGATGGCCAGGATCAGGCCGGCCAGCACCGATCGTGCGATTCGCGTCCTCAGTTGCCTCTTCATTCTCCCCTCCCCTGATAGAACCAGAACACCACCACATTCTCGTTGTCCGTTTCCAGGACCAAAACGTTCTCGTCTAGCATGGCCTCTACCTCCGGCATGGCCGACGATCCGGCCTGGCTCGCCACGACCTCGACAGTGTCCGTGATAACGCCACTCCCAACGTCAAGCGCCCTGAGGGCCAGCACTCCGATCACGGCCGCCGCGGCGACCGCCCAGGAAGCGCGGCTGACCCGGCTTCG
>JAUVPT010000189.1 GCA_030598525.1 Gemmatimonadota bacterium | reverse complement strand
TGGACGCTGAACGCCCATCTGCTTCGCCACCTCCCGCTGCGTGAGCCCCTGTTCCAGCCGCATCTCAGTCCAGTGAGGCTTTAACGGTGGGCCGGCCACCCACGGCTTCTACGTATGAGCCGAACGTGCTGAGCAGGATGTCGGTCCTGGCCTCGAGCTTGGACACGGCCGGCTGACCGACACCAAGGACTGAGGCCACCTCGGTCTGACTGAGCCCTGCCTTTTCCCTAAGATGGCGAAGGTATTCACCGACATTCATACCTCTAATCTGTGTATGCTGCGCAAGGCATAGGCAGGTTTTGGGCATGCTGCGTACTGATCCGGTTAGGTTCACCCCCCTAGGACAGACCCGGGCCGATGGGGGGCTGCCGGCCTGCCTGCTCGAAGGCGCGTGGGAGCGCGTTCACCGTTCACCCCGTCTATGCAAGGGGGTGGCACTCGGGGGCGGTACGCCTGCCTGCTCGAAGGCGTCTGGCCGCGCGTTGAAGCCCCCAATCCTTTCCGGAGCGCGCTTCCGGTGTTGCGGGTTTCTAACCGTCCTCACGCCTGGCCCGGAAGTATTCCCGCACGTAAGCGTGCAGCTCCGTCTTGTCGTTACTCCAGCGCCAGCAGCCGTCGTCGTCAAGGGCAAGATCTGAGGCGGGATCGAACTCGAACCGAGAAGGATCACGAAAGCGTTCGCGGTACCGCCGGTGCTCGATCTCTCCGTGCCAGAGGTGGCAGAGCGAATTCTCGACACAGCCGACATCACCACCCACGGACTGATGGAAAGGCCGGGCCCAAGCCTGGTAGTGGCGGGAGAATGCCTCGTTCATCTGGATGGCGTGGAGCGCGTGTTCGAACGCGCCTAGTGCCGCACACAGGATCGCGCGATCGCCGCCGCCCACCACACAAGCGTCGTACAGACCGTGCTCGTCAATGATTTCGCGACGGGCCCCCACACCGAGACCCCAGGCCCCGCCGCCACGTCCGATCCCGTTCACGGGCCTTGGAATACGAGGAAACGGTTCATCCGACGACAACAACTTCCAAACGACGGACTTGCCGATCTTCACCACGTGTTCGTTGTCATGGCCCCGGGACGTAGCGTCACCCGCCAGATGATAGACGGTAGAATACGGATGAACGACAGCATGCCGGTCGAGCGCGTCCGCTACCCGATCCGCCCAGTCCGCATTTTCGAAGATCACGTCGGAATCGATCCACACCACCTTGTCACAGGCCGGCGGAAGCGCTTGGGTGGCGAGATTCAGCAGGCGCTCCTTGTGCCACAGCACGTCCGGACTCCGCTTCCGAATCATAATATCCGCTTCGTGTACCCGGAGATCGAAGCGTTCGCCGTGCGACAGCTCGACAGTCACGAGCGGCAGGCTCAGATGTCGGCGAAAGGTCCGGTAGTTCGCTTGCCGACTTCGGTAACCCATCGGATTGAAGTAGGCGGTGATTGCCCACAGTGAAGCCTTCGAGCCGTCCGACGGCCGTGTGGGCTCCGGGTTCCTACTCGATCGCCTGTTCACCCCAAGCTCCAGATGTCGATCCGCCTCCCGACGAAATCCTCCAGCCGATGAACATCGGGCCTGAGCAATGAATCGAGCTTTTTGAGCTGGGAGCGCGAGAGTCCGTTCTTTGAATCCTGCCGGGCCGAGGGAGGTGTCGCGTTCAGGTGAGGGAATAGTGCCGGCCCGACGAAGGATATGTCGAGGAAGCGGCAAACCCGCTCCAACTGACGCCGCGGATCCCGCACCAGCTCCTCGAAGACGATGATGTGGACCTGCTCCCGCCTGAAGCCCGCTGCGAGGAAGCGGGACAGCTGCAGATAATATCGGCTGGTGCTGAGCGCATCGGGACTGAAGCGAAGGTATTCGGCAAGTCGGCCAGGCAGGGGGTTGAGCGGCTTCGTGCGTTCGAAACGGAATTGGGAGAGTATCCGTTTGACGGGGTGGCGCACCAAGTAGATCAACTTCATCCCCGGGTTATAGCGCAACATCTTGCCCGGCACGTCCGAACGGACAGCCGGGAAGCGCGTGTACAAGTCCGTCGCTTCCCCGAAGTGTTTCTCCTCCGACCGGTCTCGAGCCAGCTCGGCTAACAGTTCGGCGTCGCTCCGGTTGCCCCTCTTCTCTGCGAGGCTCTCGTACTTGCTCGGATACCGAATAGCTTCCGTCGGATCGACGAAGAGGCCGGGTCCCTTGATCGGGGACATGAACACCTCCGGATGGCTTCGGAGGAGCGCATGGAAGCTCGTGGTGCCGCTCCGCATGGCTCCGATCACCACGAACGTCGGGTACCGGAGCGAGACGTCAGACGGCCTTGCCATCACCTGTCCCGGTCGGCCCAGCCGGGAAGTAAGGGTGGTCGTGGAGAACCTCCGGAAGGATGTGTGGATCGATTCGCACGGCGCGCCGCCATCGAGATGCCGGTGCCTTCCTGAACAGATCCCTCGTATCCGGCCTCCACTTCAGCCACTTGTCCTCGTACCAACCCGGCAGAACCTCGTGAGTGTGCGAGATCGTGTTGATCTTCTCCCATATCCGCTCGTCGCTCAGCACGTATCCCATATGCCAGTAGTGGATCTCTTCAGGCAGATCTCGGCGGATTCCGGTGGGGCGGCGCGGGAGCGCGACGAATTCCGTGCTCTCGTCGAGGTGGACTGCGATCGCCATCCGATGGTCTGACTCCACCACGTAGTCGAAGCGCCTGTAGCAGGTGATGTAGCGGGCGTAGTACACGGCGCCCGCATGGGCCCTTCGCTCCACCTCGGCCAGAACGCGTTCCACCATACCGTCCGGATAGATCTCATCGGCGTCCACGATGAGACATACTGCGACGTTCAGACCGCGGAGATGTCGCAGTGCCGCCTGACGCACCTCCGGCTCCGAGTCCCACACGCCTTCGATGACCTCAACATTCGGGTACTCACGGCAAAGCACGCTCAAAATCTCTCGCGTGCGATCGGACGTCCCGAACTGGTCCCGAGCCAGGGGATTGGAGGCGATCCACGGGACCTCCGAGTACATCACGGCGACGTGGTCGACCTGCGGAGCGAGGCAGCGCAGGGAATGAGAGATGTACTCTTCCTGTTTGTAGGCCACCATCATCGCGCCGGACCGCAGCTCGCCGCTCACCGAGAGAACGCCCACACTTCACATGTTCGGCAGAGCACGTCGATCGACTCATCCTCTCGCCCGCTCAGCACCCGCTGCATCTCGGGCCCCCAGAACACGGACTCGAAGCTCGACTCGAGGAGGTTCCCGAGGACGTGCTCGAGTCCGTAATCCATGCAGCACAGGGTGACATCGCCGTTCGGCAGGAGGACTCTCCAGCCGGGACGCCGGCAACCGATCCGGCCCTTTAGCCGCCCCTGGGCCTTTTCTCGCCTCAGCGTTTGCAGGTCGGACAGATCACGTTGCCGGCGCGAGTGTGCGTCCTTCTCGGCTGGGTCAGCTGGATCCCGTGCCGAGCCAGCAGGTTCTCCACCCGGGCATCGACGCCAGATCCGTGATAGACCAGCTTCACGTCTCTTCGGGCGTCCAGGATTAGATGGAGAACCTCCAGATATTCACCGTCGATTCGGAATCGTTCGAGCCCCGCGTCGCGGGAGGGAAGATGGAGTGAGAACCACCCGATCTTGTCGGGCGGCACAGCAGCCAGGACCGCTGCATCTGAAATTTCGACGCCCTGGAGCGTCGTGTGCACCCGAACCCGGCGATCCCTCTCAAGGGCGTGCCTCAACATCTTGGTGCAATCGGGGTTGAGCCACGGTTCCGCGAAGCCCGAAAAATCGATCTCGACATAGGCGGGCAGCCTCTCAACGCACGCAGCGAAGGTGTCGAGGGTCATGAGGTGTTCAGGACGGCGACCTTCCCCCCGAGCCGAGTAGGCGGACGCCAGCCGCGACTGCGGACAGAAGCGGCAGCCGACCCCGCAGCCGATGCGCGTGGTGATCTCCAGGACGATTTGGCCGAAGATCTCGCGCGGGGAGCTGTATCGAGCCATTCCGGCAATTATCGATGTTCGTTCGTCATCGCACCAGGAGAGGAGGAGGCGGCTAGGATCACCTCCGTCCAGAGACCCGGCCGGCATGGGGGCGGTACGCCTGGCTGCTCGAAGGCGTGCGGGAGCGCGCGAAGTGTTCGTCCCCGGCCGGCCTGCCGGACGGCGCGTGGGAGCGAGGAAGCGGCGGCCGTCGTGGGATGCAGATGCCGACCTAAACCTCGTCTGGACAATGCTCATGCCAGAGTCGCCCGAAATACTCGTTGGCGAACTCCGTGAAGCACCGCCCCCCGCAGGGAGTCGACGAGAACTCGTTGAAGACGATCTCACCGCCCGTTAGCAGGAAATCGATACGAGCGTAGGTGCCGTACGTGCGCCCCAGTCGCGTTCCGGCCTCCCGCAGCTCCTCGAGGAATGGGGGCGCGGGAATGGGGTCGGCGAGAGCCCCCTCGGCGTGCATCGGTTCCGAAAAAGGCACCCAGTCCGGTTGGTAG
>JAUVPT010000109.1 GCA_030598525.1 Gemmatimonadota bacterium | reverse complement strand
GCCTCGAGCACCCCGATCTGGCGCTGCAGGTGGAGCAACAGCTTCCTCAGGCGATCTTCCACCGACAGGGTTTCGAGAAGGTCCTGCTTCTCGGGAACCTCGAGTTCGGTATAGAAAGTCACCAGGTCTGCCAGTTCGCCGCCGTCGGTCACGCCGCCCAGCAGGTGGTCCACGATTTCCTTGGGCACGCCCCGCAGCCGGCTCAACTGGGCCGCGCGCTCGCGTACTTCCTTGTGAAGGGCAGTATACGCGGGGTCTTCGTCATCCAGTGGCGGCATGTCCTGCATGCGCCGCACGACGGCCTCGAGGAACTCGCCCCGCTCGGTGAATTCGAGCACGGCGCCCCGGCCGGTGCCCTGCACCACGAGCTGGATGCCGCCAGGGACCCGCTGCATCTGCGCGATGCGACAGATGGTGCCGATCCGGAAGAGCCCCTCCGGTGTCGGCTCTTCCGTTTCGGCGTCCAGCTGAGACACGGCGATCAGACGCTTCGACCCCTTCAGAGCGTGCTCGATCGCTGCCAGTGTCTTTTCCCGACCGGCGGCGATCGGAGCGGCGACGGACGGAAACACGACCGTGCCGCGCAGTGGCAGCACCGGGAGCCGGGCTCGCTTCTCCATCGACTCCTCCGAGTCGTCTTCGACCTCCTCGTCTTCGTCCCACGCGATGTGGACTTCCTCCATTCCCGTGGGCGTGTCCTCGGACTCTGCTTGGAACAGGGAAAAGGAAGCTGTATTCTTCTGATCGTGCATGATCTGCGATCTCGTTCCCGTTTGGTGTGGTCGAACTCGATCTCCTTCGCCTCCTGGGCGGCGGACGATCGACCCTCGTCGTATTCTATCGCGTTCGCTGCTTGTTGTGCAGGAACCGGGCCCGCTTCCGGCGCCCGATACGGCCCTGCATCCGCCCTTCTGGCATGGAACGAGTCCCGGGCATGAACCGTTTCCGCCAACGAGGCAGTGAATGCGGCCCAGCCGTGAGCTCCGGGCGCCTGGTACGAGGCGTTGTCGGCGCGGCGGTTCTCGGTCTCGCTGCCTGCTACCCCGCACCCGTCGATCCGGTTGGCCTCCCACCGACGCCCCCCTCCTTCGTGCGCGTACCGTATGTGCAGCAGGTCACGGACAGCAGTGCTTCGGCCCTCTGGATGAGCCAGCCCGGGTCGGTGGATACGGCGTGGTACCGCGTACCGGAGGTCGACTCCACCTGGACTCGAGCCGTCGTGGCAGACCACCGCTACGGAACTCGCCGGGCTGACTTCGGCTCCCTGCCGGCGGCGAGCACCGTGGAGTACGTGGTCTCCGCGGGCGGAACCCGGGCGGGCCCGCACCCATTCCGGACGGCGCCGTCCGAGGGAACCGCGGGTGAGGACGTACGCGTGCTCCTGTTCGGTGACTCCGGGTGGGGCGGCCCCGCGCAGCTCGAGCTCGCCCGCCAGATGCAGCGGGACGACTGGGATCTGTCGATCCACGTGGGCGACATCGCCTACAATGACGGGTCCGAGGAGGACTTCACCGAGCGGCATTTCCGGGTGTACGTACCGACCCTGGCGTCCACGCCCTTCTACCCGGCGGTCGGCAACCACGACATACGGGCGGATGGAGGGCAGTCCTACGACGGCGCTTTCCTGTGGCCGGAGCCGTTTCCCGGTGCCCGCTACTTCGCGTTCCGTTGGGGCCGGATTCAGTTCGTGTCCATCGACACGTCCAGCATGACGGACGACGTCGACGGTCTGCGGAACGGGACCGGCCGGCAACTGGATTGGCTGCGGGGCGTCCTCCGGGAAGCCTCCGCTGACAGCGCGGTGGACTGGATCATCACGTTCCAACATCATCCGATGTACAGCCATGCCGTGGGGATCAGCGGGCACGGACTCGATCGGAGCCTTCGAGCAAATCTGCTGCCCCTGTTCGAACGCTATGGAGTGGACCTGGTCACGGCCGGGCACGACCACCACTACGAGCGGACATGGCCCATCCGGGACGGCCGCCGGGTGGATGACGGGTGCGGACCGGTGCACGTGCTTTCCGGAGGAGGAGGAGCCTCCCGTTACGCGCGTGACATCACCAACACGACGCTCCTCGCGACAGCGCAGCGGGTCTACCAGTACGTCGAGCTGACGGTCGGTGCGGATCGCATCCAGGGACGCACGATCGATCGTGGCGGACAGGTGGTGGACGAGTTCAGCGTGCGCCGGTACGACGGGACGACCGAGGGATTGCCCGGGCGTTGTTCCCGGTGAGGCGTTCGCCGAAACGCATGACGTCGGCTGACCTTGCCGGCGCCGCCCTTCTCGTTCTCGCGATCTCAAGAAGCCTCGCGCCGAGCGCCGCGTACGGGCAGGAGGCGCCCTCCGCACCGGCCGATTCCGCAGCGCCGAGTGACACGATCCCCACCGGGCCGGTCACGCCGGCCGAGGCGGACGCGATCCGGGACACCCTGCAGCGTCCCGCGGCCCAGTACTCGGCGGACTGGGTGGACGTCGTCGAGTTTCCGCTCAAGGTCATCGGCTGGCCGCTGGACCTGGTACTGGTCCGACTGCCCGCGTGGCTGGTGGGCCAGATCACGGCTCCCCGCCCTCCGAGCGGTATCATGCGGACCTATCGGGCGATGTCTGAATGGGGCCTCAGGCCGACGATCCGCACGACGATCGGTCCGCGGAGCGCCGCGGCCCTGGAGCTCCAGTTCGACCGTTACTACCCGTTCTACGTCCACGCCGCGGTTTCGAGGCGACTGTCGCAGCGCTATCGGACGGGAGTCATCCTGAACGGGCGCACGACGTGGCTGGCGTCTGAGGCGAAGTGGCAACGGGACGCGCAGACGCCGTTCTACGGAATCGGCTCGCAGACGGATGACGCCAACCGGTCGTTCTACCGGCGCGACTGGTGGGACGTGGCGACGCGGACCGGCCTCACCGTTACCCCGTCACTGATCTTCGCCGGGGGGCTGGCCTACGAGCACAACGAGGTCGGCGACCCGGTCGGGACCTCGCAGTCCATCTTCGACTTTCCGACTGACTCCCTGTACGGGGCGGACGAGACCACGGAGTACCTGCGGCTGGAACTCAGCGGCACGCTGAACATGACCCGGTGGGAGGACTTTCAGCAGACGGGGGTCACGGCCGGACTGGCCGCCCGCTCGTTCTTCGGCCTGACCGACACGGATTCCAACTTCCGGTTGCTCACGGGATTCCTTCAAACGTATCTGCCGATCAACGGGCAACAGATGTTCGCCTTCCGCGCGACTTCGGACATCGCCCGCGACGACGGGGGTGAAGGGGTGCCCTTCTACCATCTTTCGACGCTCGGCGGGAGCCGCAGCGCCCTCGGGTTTCCCTCCAACCGGTTCGTGGACCACGACATGCTGTCCTTCATGTCCGAGTACCGGTTCGAAGTGTGGCGGGAGCTGCACAGCCGGATGAGGGCCGAGACCTTCCTGTTCTTCCACTACGGGGCGGTGGGCGAAACGATCGGCCAGATCGAAGGCGGCGACTGGCACCCGTCCTATGGTCTGGGGCTGCGGCTCAGTCGGCCGACGGCCCTGATGGGGCTGGCGTACCTCGGGTTCAGCGCCGAGGGAATGACAGCGGGGATCAGGGGCTCATGGCCATTCTGACGCGACGGTGCGGCCCGCTCCTGGCGGCGGCGGTCCTCGCGATCCTGGCGGGATGTGCCCAACGGGCGCCGGTGCCCGAGCGGCTGGAGCCGATCACCTACGCCGACACGCTGCCGATCGAGGAACCCGCCTACCGGGAACCGCTGGAGGTGCCGCTGTTGATCCGGGACGCGATCAGCGGACAGGTGGCCAAGGGTATCAGCGTGCGCCGGCTGGTGAACGAGAACCACGAGGCCCTCAACGTCACCCGGCACGATGACGTCGTGAATTCGGCGTGGTTCGAGCACCGGAACGGACGGCGACGCCTGAGCCCCGACGGGACGTTCCGGGGGCCGACGACCGGCACCGGCCCCGATACGACCGGCCCCATCATGCTCACACAGGCGAAGCTGCAGGGCATCTCTCCCGGATTCCACATCCAGGACTCCCGGGGCGTCCGATACGTCGTGAAATTCGATCCGCAGGACTTCCAGTACCTGAGCAGCTCCGCTGGCGTGATCGCCAACCGGCTCATGTACGCGGCCGGGTTCCACGTTCCCGAGGACTACATATTCCGATTCAGGCGCGAGCACATCACGGGGGTGAAGGAAGGGGCGACCTACCAGGACGAGGAGTTCGTGGAGCACCCGCTCGGGATCGAGCTGGTGGACGAAATCCTGTCCCGGGTGGACACGCTGCCCGACGGTCGCTTTCTCGCCGTGGCCAGCCAGTACGTACCCGGTCCGCCGCTCGGGCCGTTCCACTTCTCAGGAACCCGGAAGGACGACCCGAACGACTGGTACGCGCACGAGCATCGCCGCGATCTGCGTGGATTGTACGTCGTGTCGTCGTGGGTGAATCACGTGGACATGCGTTTCGCCAACACGATGGACGCGTTCGTGGAGCCGGGGTACGTGCGCCACTACCTGATCGATTTCGCGGCCAGCCTCGGGAGCGGCACGATCCGCCCGCATTATCCCCGCGAGGGCGCCGAGTACAACTTCGATTTCTGGCCGACCATGGCGCGTCTGTTCACGCTGGGGTTCTACCGCCAGGAGTGGGAGCGGGAGCCGCACCGGGCGATCGATCCCTCCATCGGCTGGATGCAGGTCGACACCTTCGACCCGGCGAGCTGGAAGGCCAATTGGCCCAACGAGGCGTTCGTGAACATGACGGTCCGCGACGGTTATTGGGGCGCCAAGCTCGTGGGATCGTTCACGGAGGCGCAGGTCCGGGCTGCCGTCCGCGCGGGAGAGCTGCCGAACGAGTTCGCCGCCGACACTCTGGCCGCCATGCTGAGCTATCGGCGGGACCGGATCGTGGAGTACTGGTATGGGCGCGTGACCCCCGTGGAAATCCCGGACGTGCTCGCGAGCGATGGCCCTGGCCCCGGCTTCCAGCTGGCCTTCGAGGACTACGGAATCCGCGACGGGGCCTGGTCCGCGGACGGGATCTCCTATGGCTGGAAGCTGCAGCACGACGCGCTGGATCGTCAGTGGGAGGGCTCTTCGGCCGCACAGACTGGCGCTCGCCAGGTCCTGACGGTCGCGCCGCAGCCAACCGACCGGGATGTCCCGGCCGGTGGGCCGGAGACTGCGGATGGAAGCCTGGCTACACTGGAAATCGCAATCTCCGGCGACGACCCGAGGGGACGTCCGGCCACCGTGCACCTGCTATGGGACGCAGGCTCGGAGCAGTACCGGGTCGTTGGGCTGGAGCACTGATGCCGGTCGGTGGAAGCCGTGCTGGAAAGTTGAACACGCGATGCGCCGCGGGTTACGATAGAGTGCGATGAAACAGAACGGGGACAACTACTTCCGACGCGGACTCGGTCTGAAGGCCGAGGTGAAGCCGCTCCTTGCCGAGGCCTACGGCAGCGAGATCGTGAAGGCCATAAAGGCAGCTGACCACCGGCTGACCGTGGGCCGGTTCACGTTCCGCATGGCCCGCAGCCTGGGGTTCTGCTACGGGGTCGAACGGGCCGTTGAATACGCCTACGAGACGTGTGCCAGGTTCGGAGACCGCCGGATCTTCCTGCTGGGCGAGATCATCCACAACCCACACGTCAACCAGCAGTTGCGTGATACGGGAGTGCGATTTCTGCTCCCCGGCCATGAGGGCCGGTTCGACTTCACCCAGGTCGAGGCCGACGATGTGGTGATCATCCCCGCGTTTGGCGTGAAACTGGAGGACTTCGAGGAACTTCGCCGTATCGGGTGCGTCCTCGTGGATACGACGTGCGGATCCGTGCTGACCGTGTGGAAGCGGGTGGAGGGCTACGCCCGCGACGGGTTCACGGCCGTGATCCACGGAAAGCACTTTCATGAGGAAACCCGCGCAACGAGTTCACAGGTGCTGAGGTATCCCGAGGGCCACTACCTGGTGGTGCGGGACATGGACGAGACCGACCTCGTG
>JAUVPT010000321.1 GCA_030598525.1 Gemmatimonadota bacterium | reverse complement strand
GGCACGACAACCGGCTGAGCTCGACGGAATTGGCCGAAGCTCTCTCGGCAGGCTTGAACGCCGCTGGAGTCGACGTCCGCTTCGTCGGAACTGTGCCGACGCCCACTCTCTATTACGCTGCTCGAGAGCTGGCAGCGGACGGCGGAATACAGATCACCGGCTCCCACAATCCGCCCGAGTACAACGGGATCAAGATGATCGTGGGCGATCGGTCCGTATACGGGAACGCCATTCAGGAGTTGAGAGAGCTGGTGCAGGCGGATCGCTATCTCGTTGGTACCGGAGTCACGGAACACTTCGAGATCCTGCACCGGTATGTCGAGGAGATCGGTCGTAAAGCCAGGGTGGAGGGACCTGTTCGGATGGTCCTGGACTGCGGTAACGGCACGGGGTCGGTCATCGCACCACAGGCTCTCGAGGCGGCCGGGATAGACGTGGACTGTCTGTACTGTGAGTCCGATGGCACGTTCCCGAACCACCATCCGGATCCGACCGTGGACGAGAACGTCGTCGATCTGATCGCTCGAGTGACGAGCACTGGCGCGGACCTTGGGGTAGGGCTGGACGGGGATGCGGACCGGATCGGGGCGGTGACGGAGACCGGTGGGATCGTCCGGGGCGATCACCTGCTGCTATTGTACGCATTGGATGCGCTGCCACGATACCCGGGTGCGGAAATCGTCTTCGACGTCAAGTGTTCGAAGGCATTGCCAGAGTTGATCTCCCGCGCCGGAGGTGTGCCCGTGATGTGGAAGACGGGACACTCGCTGATCAAGGAGCGGATGAAGGAGTCAGGGTCTCCAATTGCAGGTGAGATGAGCGGCCATATCTGTTTTGCTGATAACTATTTCGGTTTTGACGACGCGATCTACGCGGCCGCCCGACTGGCGGGGCTCGTCCAGAGAAGCGGGAAGAGCTTTTCCGAGCTCGCGGCGGCCATCCCGGCGTACCCATCGACACCGGAGCTCAGGGTCGACTGCGCCGAGGACGTGAAGTTCGACCTCGTCGCCCGGGCTGTCGCGCACTACCAGGCGAGATATCCCGTGAACGACATCGACGGCGCCCGGATCGAGTTCGTGGACGGGTGGGCCCTGATTCGAGCGAGCAATACGCAGCCGGTGATCGTGCTGCGGTTCGAGGCGGATACGGTCGACGGTTTGCGGCGCATTCGAAATGAGGTGGCCGGATACCTTGGCGGGGAAGGGGTTACCGTCCCCGAGCTCGCGGGAAGCTGAAGCTGCCGTGAGCCAGGAGGGTCGGTCTGTCGTCGTCGCCATCGGGGGCAACGCCCTGTCCCCATCTGGTGAGTCGTCATCGATCACGAATCAATTCCGACACACGCGAGAGAGCATGGATTCGATCGTTGGCCTGGCTCTGCAGGGCTGGCGAATTGCGGTCGTGCACGGAAACGGGCCTCAGGTCGGTGACGAGCTTCAGCGGAACGAAGTCGCCAGGTCGAAGGTCGAACAGCTTCCGCTGGGGGTGCTGGTAGCCGCGACCGCAGGTTGGATCGGCTACATGATTCAGCAGTCGCTCCAGAACGCTCTTTATGCCGCGGGAAGCCACAGGCGTGTCGTGACCCTGATCACGCAGTCGCTCGTCGATCCTGACGATCCATCGATGCGTGCGCCGACCAAATTCATCGGCCGGGGGATTCGGCCGGGAGTGGCGGAGGAGCTTCGAGACGAGGGGATCATGATCGAGACGGATTCACGGGGCAACCTGCGGAGACGGGTGCCGAGTCCCGTCCCGGTGGAGATCTGCGAGTCCAGGATGGTGGCCGAGCTCGTGGCCCGAGGGGATATTGTCATCGCCGCGGGCGGTGGCGGCATACCTGTGTACCGGGATCCGCAGCTAGGTCTGGAGGGGGTGGACGCTGTGGTCGACAAGGATCGGGCTGCAGCACTGCTGGGTCGCGAGATAGGCGCTTCGGTCCTGCTCATACTGACCGACGTGGATGGGGTGTACGAGGCTTGGGGCAAGCCCGACGCCAGGCTGATTCCCCGGATGTCGATGTCGGAGGGGCGCGCCATGCTGGACGCAGGGGCTTTGGGGGCCGGCAGTATGGGGCCGAAAGTGGAGGCGGCCGTACACTTCGTCGAAGAAGGTGGGGAGAGGGCGATCATCGCGGCTCTGCACGACGGTCCGGCCGGCCTGGCCGGGAAGTCGGGAACGACGATCACTCCGGACGTTAGACCGTCCGGCGAGTTTGAGTAGACACGAGAGACAGTAGGGTCAGTCATGAACATCCACGAGTATCAGGCAAAGGAAATACTGCGGGCGCACGGTGTGCCCGTTCCGCCCGGCGAGGTCGCCACGACCCCTGAGGAGGCGGAACGCATCGCTACTGCGTTCGGTGGCATGGTCGTCGTGAAGGCCCAGGTGCACGCGGGCGGACGAGGCAAGGCGGGCGGAGTGAAGCTGGCAGATGACGCGGCGGACGCGCGAGACAAGGCCGCAGCGATCCTCGGGCTGGAGATCAAGGGACTCACGGTCGAGAAGGTGTTGATCACTCCAGCTGAGGACATCGCTTCCGAGGCGTACCTGGGGATCGTGATGGACAGGGGCTCGCAAAGCGACGTGATCATGGTGTCGTCCGAGGGCGGGATCGACATCGAGGAAGTCGCGGCCACCCATCCCGACGCGATACAGCAGTTGGCTGTCGACGCGAGATACGGCCTGCTGCCCCACCAGGCGTCCGGCCTCGCTTTCGGGCTGTATGACGACCCGAAGCTGGCTCGGCAGGCGGCCCGCATCATCTCCCAGCTGTACGAGGCGTACCGGGCGGCGGGGTGCACACTGGCG
>JAUVPT010000248.1 GCA_030598525.1 Gemmatimonadota bacterium | reverse complement strand
GTGAAGGCCAATCGGGCGATGGACGGGCGGACCGTCATCGGGCCGGACCGGGTAATGCTCGACTACAAGGCCGAGACACCGGCCGTCCACGCGCCCAGGCTCACCGGTGCCGAGCGCGTCAGCATGGGCGGGGCTGAGGTCGCAGGCACGATCACGGAGGACGAGTTCCTCGCCGAGGCCAGTCGGTGCTATTCCTGCGGATCGTGCTTCGGGTGCGAGCAGTGCTCGATGTTCTGCACACCGGGCTGCTTCACGAAACTTGAAGAGGTCGGGCCCGGCGTGTACTTCACGCTCACGCTCGATCAGTGCGAGGAATGCGGGAAGTGCGTCGAAGTGTGCCCGTGCGGCTTCCTGGAAGTGACCCGGCCAACCGAGGCGCGCGCCTGAAATCAGGGCCGCCGGCTGCTACATGAGAGCCAGGAACGCGATTCCCACCAGGACCAGCGCGTGCCCCAGCTGGTCCAGTCCGAGGGCCGTCCAGACGACCGGTTGACTCGGATCACCCAGCGCCGGCCGTCGGGTGCTCATTCTTCCGCGGAACCAGTCGAGCCCCAGGTGCGTCCAGAACTCGACGGCCACCGCCGCGAGTATCAGCATTGGTACCGGGCGCGCGATCGCAACGACAGCGATCCCCACGAGGACCGCGTGAATCAGGGCGTGCAGCGCGATCGGACCGAGGGGAGTGCCGCTGAGTTTCGCCTCCTGCATACGCCTGGTCGCGAGCGGCGTGAAGTCGCCCAGGAAATGGCCCAGGAGAAGGAAGACAAGCAGAGTGGTGGCCTGCGCTGTCATGGCTGGTCCCCATCGTGCCCGGGCAGCGGACCGAACAACACCGAGTACATGACCCGGTAGGCCTCGGTGTTGTCCATGGTCCCGTGGACCTGGTCCGCGCCGAGGCCGTCGGCCTTCATCAAGATGCCGCCGCTGACGTCGTGGTACTGTGCCCACATGATGGCGAAGGAATGCCGGACCCCATTGGCGTCGGGCTGAGCCTCGAACAACCTGCCGTTCGTGCCCTCGACTCCGTCCATCGGCGCCCCGTTCGAGGCTGCGGCCGGAGCGGTATCGGCGGGAAACGGTTGCCCCAGCACCTGCATTCCGCCGGCATCGCTGTCGGAGGTCATGACCATCAGCGTGTTCGGGTTCTCGGCGATGAACGCCCGGATCACCCCGATCGCCTCGTCCGCCCTCTGCCCCGCCTGGATCTCGCCCATCGCGTTGTTGGCATTGGACATGTTGTCCGTGCCTTCCTCCTCCGAGACCAGGAAGAACCGGCGTCCGCTCCGTGACAGCACATCGAGCGCCACCTGCGTCATCTCGGCGATTGTCGGGACCTCTTCCGGCCAGGCCAACAGCCCCTTCTCCAGCAGCCGCTCTTCCGGCTGATCGTTGAACGTGTGGTAGCTCGCAAACAGACCGAGGACCTTCGTCGTGGTGTCGGGAAGAGAGAGCAACTCTGCGCGGGTTCGTACCACTGTGTACCCACGCGCCCTCGCCTCAGCTATGAGGTCACGTCCGTCCGTCCGGGCGCCCGGGCCGTACACTCCATCGACGCCCTCGGGAACGAAGTACTTTTCGCCACCGCCCAGGATGACTTCGGCCCCGGACTCGAAGATCTGTAGAGCGATCGGCTCGTGCGCGTACCGCTCCGGGTGGCTTGCCGCGAAGACCCCGGAGCCCGGCTCCGTGATCGTCCCGCTGTTCACCATGCCCACGGCCAGCCCTGCCGCCTGCGCTTCCTGGAGAATGCTACCGTCGAAACCGGACGCCGACTTGAGCGGCTCCTTGCCGTCCATGCCGTAGCTGTCAGCCAGTACCTTCACGCCGTACGCGTGCGTCGTGGCCCCACCATGCGAGGTGGACGTGAGCCGGTCCTTCATGTGACCCGTGTAGACCGCCATGTAGGGGAGCTTGTCCCAGTTGAGCCGCCCGTCCGGCCCTACGGTCATCATGCGCACCGCGCCCCACGTGTTCACGCCCATCCCGTCGGGATGGAAGAAGATGACGCTGCCCTCTCCAGTTCCGGACTCGGCCGCGGACTCCTGGGACCTGAGAAGCGGCAGTGTGAGCGCGGCGCCGGTAGCGAGAACCAGGATGAATCCGATCAGGCGGGCCGGTTTGGACATCGTGTACTCCGATTATCGAGTCTCGCACGCCCTGGAGGCGCTGCGAGTGATTGATTAAGCAGGGAGAATCGCCCTGCCGGCGGGCGAGGGCAAATCAAGGTAGTCGTGGAAACGTCACAGCCTGGAACGGCCTAAGCACTCGCGGTGGTCTTCCCTCCGCCGTACGTACGAAAGATGATGTCCCACAGCGGTGAGCTCACGCCATAATCCTCGTCGGGATCCAGGAAGTGGTGCCGCATGTGCGCCTTCTTGATCAGCTTCCCGAAAGCCGTGGGCACGGACCTGTGGTGCAGCACGAAATGAGTCGTATCGTAGACCAGGTAGCCCACCAGCGACCCGGCGAACGCCGGGATCATGTTGCCTCCGAAGATCATCGAGAATATCACCCAGGCCACCAGCCCCATCGGCAGGCTCGCAATCGGAGGCATCACCAGCCGCAGGGAGTCGCTCGGGTACTCGTGGTGCACGCCGTGGAAGATGAAGTAAACCACGTGCCGGAACGTCGGTAACTCCGGGATCACCGCCTGGTCCAACTCGAGTCCGGCCGAGATCTGGTGCGTCTCCTTCATGATCTCGGCCGGCGCGTGAAACGCGAACCGATGAAGCAGGTACTCGATGAACGTCCAGATCAGAAGACCGATCGCGAAGTAGAGGGCGCTCCCGCCCAGGGTGAGCGGACTCAACCACAGCAGAGCGATCACGACGGGAACGTAAAACAGGTGCGGAACCCATGGGTGCACGTAGGTGGTGCGCTCCAACAGATCGCTCCGAAACATCCGGACGGATTCGTCTCGACTCGATACGAAGTACTCACCCATCGGACCCTCCCCGAAGTCCAAGCAAAAGAGCCTGCAATTGAGGCGGAAATACTACTCCGAGGGGAGCCTGTTTGAAAGAGTCCGTGAGTACCCGGGAACCCGGGCGCCTACCGGCGGCGGACGAAAGCGCGAGTGGACAACGCCAGGACCACGATGGCCCCGATCAGCACCGGCTCAGGAAGGCCGACCGCCCGGCCTCCGAAGAGGATCCCAAGCGCTACAGCCACGATGGCGAGACCTCGGATCAGTCGCTGGGGCATGTAGCTCTCCACTCTTGCGAGACGGCTCTCTACGCAACGAAAGATGAACCTCGCTCACGCGGGAAGTGACCGCTACGGTTTCCAATCGTTGTGGGCGATATGGGCCGGAACTGGTGGCACTAGATCCCCTCGCAGCTGTGCGCCGAAAGGAGTCGCTGCAACGGACGATAGTCCCACATCGATTCGAAGTCGATGCGAGCTTCTCCGTGGATTTCTTCGTATGGAATTCCCTTGCGGTTGGCGGCGCGCAGGAACGCGACGGCGCTCGCGGGCTCGCCCGCTATGGCCTCCACGCGTGCCCGGAAGAAGTCCTGGTCGTAATCCGCGAAGGATCCCCTGTGCTCGCCGGGCGGCATGCTGTCCAGGATGGCCCGGGCCCTGTCCACATCGCCTCGCCGGGCGGCAAGTACGGCGCGTGGTCCGAATCCGTATTCCACATACTGGGGCCATCCCGCCTGCATCAGGCGCTCGAGCCAGGTCTCCGCCTCCGCCCAATTACCTCCGCGATACGCCAGT
>JAUVPT010000260.1 GCA_030598525.1 Gemmatimonadota bacterium | reverse complement strand
GGGACTCGGCCACCTTCCTGTCCGTGTTCGCTCCGGACGAAGATACCGCCCGGGCATGGATGCGGGCCCTGGCCAACTCCGATGTCCCGGGCTGCTTCTACTGGTACGACAACAACTGGCACTATCCGCGTCGGTGGGATCACCTGAAGGAGATGCGCACCCCCGGACTGTCTCCTCTCATGCTGCTCGATCCCCAGCCGGACTTTTCCGCCATGAATATCGAGCGTTCGGACAGGGTCATGTCACGTACGATCTCGATGCTGATCAAATTGTCCTGGACCGACGAGGAACTGGGCCGAATCCAGGATCGGATCAGGGCGGCTCTGGAGTGCTGACGATGTACAGAAATTTTCCGATGATCTCGCGTGTGGTGTACGGTCGGGGGTGTTTCGATCAGCTGGACGACATCCTGACCGACAGAAGGCGGCCGGGCTCCGACTCCATGGTCTTCGTGGTGGACGACGTTTTCGAGGGCTCTGACCTGGCGGCGCGGGTGCCGGTGAGAGACTCGGACGTGCTGCTGTGGGCCGACGTCGATGTGGAGCCCAAGACCTCCTACGTGGACGAGATGACGGACCTGGCGAGAGCGGCGGCGGGCGACGAGCCGGCCGGCGTCATAGGAATTGGCGGTGGAAGCGTCATGGACCTTGCCAAGGCCGTCTCCCTCATGCTCACGAATCCGGGATCGTCGGCCGATTACCAGGGCTGGGACCTGATCCGAAACCCCGCCATCTACCACGTGGGGATACCGACCCTGTCGGGTACCGGCGCCGAGGTGTCGCGCACCGCCGTGCTTACCGGCCCGGAGAAGAAGCTGGGCCTGAACTCGGACCATACGGTGTTCGACCAGGTGGTGCTCGACCCGGACCTGATAGCCGATGCGCCGGATCGCCAGCGGTTCTACACCGGCATGGACTGCTACATCCACTGCGTCGAGTCTCTCGAAGGCACGTATCTCAACGCCTTCAGCGAGGCCTACGGGTCGAAAGCGCTCGAACTGTGCCGCGAGGTGTTCCTCGGTGAGCGCACGCCCGAATCGGACGAGAAGCTCATGATGGCGTCCTTCTTCGGCGGGATGAGCATCGCCTATTCCCAGGTCGGAGTCGCGCACGCCGCGTCGTATGGACTCTCGTACGTCCTCGGTCTGAAGCACGGGGAGGGGAACTGCGTGGCGTTCAATCACCTGGAGGAGTTCTATCCCGAGGGAGTGGCGGAATTCCACCGGATGGCCGAGTTCGCCGGCGTGGACATTCCCACGGACGTGACCCGCGGGCTGTCGGATCCCGATATGGAGCGAATGATGGACGTGTCTCTCGGCATGGGACCGCTCTGGGAGAACGCCCTCGGGCCCGATTGGCGGGACCGGATGACGAGAGAGCGGCTGCGAGCCCTGTACGAGAGGATGTAGACGCGGTGCCGGATTCCGTGCGCGCCCGAATCTATGAGGCCGTCCGTCGCATTCCCGTTGGGAAGGTCGCCACCTACGGCCAGGTCGCGACGCTGGCCGGTGCGCGCGGACACGCCCGGCAGGTGGGCTACGCGCTGCACGATCTTCCGGACGGCGCGGAGATTCCATGGCACCGTGTGATCAACGCCCGCGGTGAGATCAGTGTCCGCAGCTCTCCCGGCGCCGACGTGGAGCAGAAGACCCTCCTGGAGGCCGAGGGAGTAGAGTTCGACGCCCTCGGAAAGATTGATCTGTCCAGGTTCCGCTGGCGAGCGCGCCCGGCGCCGTGGGAATAGGGCCAACCCGGTGGGAGTCTAATGCTCGAACGGGAGGGAGACTCGAGCCGGTCCGCGGAGCGCGGCCGCGCCGATCCCGGAGCCCGAACCGACGGCGGGGGAACACGGTATGACACGGCCGGAGACGATGGACCGTCCGACTCGTCCGAGCGCCCGGGACCGTGCGCTCGGCGACTGAGCCGCGCGTTGCGGAGGCGGCTGCCGTAGTGGAGCGACCGGGGTCCAGCTCCGATCAGGTTCTGATCGACCGGGCCAGGGCTGGCGACGACCGTGCCTTCCGGGACCTGGTGGAGCGGCACGAGCCCCGGGTCGCAGCGACCGTCGTCGGGATGCTCGGTTCAGGAGACGAAGCGGAGGACGTGGGTCAGGAGACCTTCATCCGGCTGTATCGATCCCTCGACCGGTTCCGCGGTGAATCGAGCCTCGGAACGTACGTGACGCGAATCGCGATCAACCTGTCGCTCACGGCCCTGAAGAAGCGCAAGCGATGGATATCCAGGTTCGTCAGCCAAGACGAGACAGAGCGGGATCTGCCCGAGGCCTCATGGGATCCGCGCGGCGAGCTGGAGCGGAAAGAGGACGTGCGAAGGGTGCGGGAGGCGGTTGAGAGGCTGGCGCCGAACCACAGGGCTGTCGTCGTGCTGAGAATGATCGACGGATACTCGACGCGGGAGACGTCCGAGATCTTGGGAATTCCTGGCGGAACCGTAATGTCGCGCCTCGCGCGGGCGATGGAGCGACTGGAGCGAGAAATGAAGGAGTCAGAAGATGGATGACCGCGAGCTGCTGATCCGATACAGGGACGGAGACCTGCCGGATGAGGAAATGGCCGGGGTCGAGGAGAGGCTGAGGAGCGAGCCCGAACTGCGTGCCCGATGGGAGAGCCTGGAGGGGATCGCGACCCTTCTCCAGCAGGGCGCCGCCCGTTCTTTCGATCCGTTCTTCGCAGCGCGAGTGGTGGCGAGACTCCGGAAATCAGACTCTTCGGCACCGGTCGAGGGGATGTACGAGGCCCTGCGGTGGATCTTTGCGCGCGTGGCCGTGGCATGTGTAGTGGTGATGCTCGCACTCGGCGCGTACTCGGCCCTGGAAGGCGGGTACGGGGGATCGATGGTGGATTCCGTGATGGGACTTCCGGAAGCCACGCTGGAAACCGCCCTCGCACTCGGGGGTTGAGGAGGAGCCATGCAGACACGGACGAAGTCAGCCTTTCTCCTCCTGGCCGTTCTGGTACTCGGAGTGGTCATCGGCATGCTGGTCAGCGGTGTGTTGCATAACCGGCGCATGGATCGAATCGCCCGTCTCAGGACCGGTCCGGGCATCGTCCAGCTCGTCGAACGAGCGGTGGAGCCGCAGAGCGAGCAGCAGCGGGCCCGGATCCGAGAGGTCATGGAGGGCGCGGCGCCCAGGTTCGCCGAAACGTTTCAGCGCACGCAGGAGGAGATGAGGGCACTGGCGGATTCCGTGATGTCCGAGCTCGAAGCGATCCTTACGCCGGAGCAGCTCGAGAACCTGAGAAGCCACATGGAGATGCGGCGCGGCAGGCCGCCTTCTGACGAGTGGCGCGGCAGGGAGAAGCCAGGGCGGCGGCCGCCTCGTGACGGCGGTCCACCCCCTCGCGATGGCCGTCCCCCGCTGCCGCCTCCCGACGGCGAACCGCTGCCCGAGTAGGCGACAGGGCAAAGCACGATCACACAATGTGCGGCACTCTGCAAAGTATGTCCTCGGTTTGCGTGGCGGCCCCCTTCAGGGCTCGATCGCTGTTGGGCGCGGAGAGGCTTCGACCACGAGTCGCACCAGCAAGATGGGTACCTTTGCAGTGGCCTCCGGGGCTGGCTT
>JAUVPT010000114.1 GCA_030598525.1 Gemmatimonadota bacterium | reverse complement strand
GTCGATCGCGCACTGGCCGCTGGTGCTGCTGGTCGCGACGATCGTGGCCCTGGTCATCCTGCTCACCGAGCTGACCAGCAACACGGCCACGGCCGCGACCTTCCTGCCCGTGCTCGGCGCCCTGGCGCTGGCGATCGGACAGGACCCGCTGGTGCTGGCCGTCCCGGCCGCCCTCGCGGCGAGCGGCGCGTTCATGCTGCCCGCCGCGACGCCGCCGAACGCGATCGTCTACGGGAGCGGCGCGATCGAGATCACCGACATGGTCCGCGCCGGCGTGTGGATCAACCTGCTGTTCACAATTCTGATCACGGTCGCGTCGAGGCTGCTGCTGCCGCTGGTGTTCGGGGTGTGAGGGGGCGGGCCCGCCCGTCAGACAGATGACGCACGGTTGATATCCGACATCAGTCTGTCGAGAGTCCTGTTCATCGATCGAACTCGCCACGCAGCCTGGAGACGCGATTGACCTTCCTGCTCTTCGACGGTAGTCTTACCAGTAAGACAGGAGGTCTTATGAGTAAGATTGCCACGACAAAGCTCAGCTCGAAGGGTCAAGTCGTCATTCCGGAAGAGATCCGGAAGAGGCTGGGTCTCGAGACCGGGGCCCAGTTCGTAGTGATCGGTGACGGCGATGTAGTCATTCTCAAAGCTATCCATCCTCCCGAGATGAGCCAGTTCGATGAGCTGGTGGACCAGGCCCGAAAAGCGGCGCGACGAGCGGGAATGAAACGGTCCGACGTCGAAACGGCCGTGCGTGAGGTGCGCGAGGGTAAGTGAGGGTCGTTCTCGATACGAATGTTGACAGGGTCCAGCTCATAACGCTTGCCGTTATTAACGCGTCGCGTTATCATGGTTCCGTGTGATCAAGAGCTTCCGTGACCGAGACACGGAGCGTCTCTTCCAGCGCCGCTCCGTGCGGAAACTGGGCACCGACGTTCAGAAAGTCGCGCTCCGGAAGCTCCGCATGTTAGGTGCTGCCACGATCCTCGACGATCTACGGCTGCCTCCCGGGAATCGCCTGGAGAAGCTCAAAGGTGACCGAGCTGGCCAGCACAGCATTCGGATCAATTCGCAGTGGCGGATCTGTTTCCGCTGGAGGTCGGGAAACGCGTACGATGTCGAAATCGTCGACTACCATTAGGAGGATCTGATGGCGGCCAAGAAGCTGTCGCCGGTCCACCCCGGCGAGGTCCTGCTCGAGGAGTTCCTCGTGCCGATGGAGATCAGCCAGTATCGCCTGGCCAAGGACATCAGCGTTCCCCCTCGTCGGATCAACGAGATCGTTCACGGCAAGCGGGGCGTTTCCGCTGACACCGCCCTCAGGCTGTCACGTTATTTCGGTACGTCCGAGAGATTCTGGCTCAATCTCCAGACCGGCTTCGATCTCGAAGTCGAGCGGGACCGTCTTGGGGATCGGCTGGAGGCGGAAGTCCTGCGGCGCGCTGTCTGACCGCAGTCCGCTCACCTCACGCCCGGTGCGCGATCGCCGTCCCCCCGGCCCGTCTCGGGTCCGCCGCCGCCTCGAACCCCGTGTCGGGACTCCAGCGGGCCGCTCCCACGCCCCCGAACATCATTGATCCGGCCGCCATCCGACGCCTCGGGAGCGTGATCTTTCCTACCGGAAGACCGGGCTCGTACAGTGCCACCGGGCCTTGTTCCTCGATCGCCACGTGGAGCCGCGGGCGCTCGATCGCGTCGGCCAGGGACAGACCCACTCGCAGGTGGCCGACCAGGGTCTGCAGGATCGCCGTCGTGATCCGGTCCGCTCCAGGCGAGCCGATCGCCAGGATCGTCCCGTCGGCCCGCCTCGCCACCGTGGGCGCCATGTTCGAGGGAATCCGGCGGCCGATCGGCCACGCGTGAATCCCCCGTCGGTTGAGCTCGAGTTCGCCCAAGCAGTTGTTGAGCCACAGTCCGGTCCCCGGCGGGATCGCGCCCGAGCCGTAGCCCGACGACAGCGTGACGGAGACCGCGAGCCCGTCGGAGTCCACCGCCGAGGTGTGAGTGGTGGAAGGTGACGTGACGAACTGGCGCAGCGGGCCTGGAACCACCTGCTCCAACAGCCGGCGCACCTCCCACACCGGGTCGAGGGTGGTATCCAGCGTTCCGGTGCGGAAGCCGATCGCCGCCTGCTGGGCCCGGGCCATGAGCGCCAGGTCGTCTGCCGTCCACGGGCCTCTTGGCCGGTCACCCAGCAGCAGCAGCATCGCCGCGAGCACGGCTCCGCCCACCGCCGGGGGTGGGTTCGTCGCGACCCGCCACCCGTCCAGCTCCACGGTCAGCGGGTCCCGTTCGATCACTTCGTACGCGGCCAGGTCCCGCTCGGTGAGGATTCCGTCGTTGGCTTCTACGTCGTCGACGATCAGCCGACCAATCTCACCGGTGTAGAAGTCCTGCGCGCCGTGATCGGCGATTCGGCGCAGACTCCCTGCGAGGTCCGGCACGCGCACGGTCTCACCGGGATCGACGAGGCTGCCGTCCGTGTGGTGCAGCGCTTCGCGGCTGAGCGTGTTCCACCCGTACACCAAATCGTGCGCGAACGACATGTAGGCATGGGCGGCGTACGACAGGGAGAAGCCGTTGCGGGCGTGCTGGTATGCCGGCTCCACGAGGTCCGCCCACGGGAGGCGACCGTGTCGGCGCGAGATCGCGGCAAGAGTCGCCAGCGCTCCCGGCGTGCCGATCGAGCCGTGTCCCACGAAGGTGCGCACCCCGCCGGCATACTCGAGCGTGACTTCGCGCAGACCCCGGGCGAACCGGTCCTCGTCGAGTCCCCGGCCCGGCATCTCCACGCCGCCGTCGAGCGTCACGGGAGGTTCTCCAGCGGGCCAGATCGTCGCATAGGCGCCCGAGCCCAGATCCACCACGCCCGGCTCGGTAACGGCCGACACGAGCGCCGCCGCGACCGCGGCATCCGCCGCGTTCCCGCCCGCCTCGATTATCGTCGCGCCAGCATCGGCCGCGAGCTTCGAGCTCGTGGCGATCGCCGCACCGTAGCCTTCCATGCGCTAGACGCTGTCCTGTCCCGGAAACGGAAACGGAAGCGGATCGGCTGCTCGGTCAGGCCGTCCGCGGGTGAACCGTCGCTACCGGATCATGGCCCGGAGCGGCGACGTCGTGCAACGTATCGAGCGTGTCTGCGATCGGAGCGACTGCAGCCGCTTCTGCGTGCCGGGCAGCGTGAATCCGCGCGCGGACCACCCGCCACCCTGTCGCGCTCAACACCAGGAGCACGGCGATCGCGATCGCTATGCTCGCGAAGCCCGCGATCTGTTCTACCACTCCGTATACCTCGGCCGAGAGCAGATATCCGAGCGACGCATACACGCCCCCCCACAACAGAAGAGCCGTGGCGTCGGCCAGCGCGAACGTCCGCGGCGCGAGTCCGGCCAGCCCGGAAGACGCCGCGATCAGATTTCCGGTGCCGGGCAGGAACTTCGACGGCAGGATGTAGATCGGACCGATCCGCTCAATCCGCTGCGTGACCGTGAATACGCAGGCCTTCGGGTTCGAGGTCAGGTTGCACACCGTGCCCACCAGCCTCGGTCCCCGCCAGCGGGTGATCCAGTACCAGGTGAGATCGGCGACCAGTCCGCCCGCGGCGGCGCTCAGCGCGACCAGCGGGAGAGACAGCCCTCCCGACGCCGCCACAGCCCCGGCGACGATCAGCACCGGCACGCTGGCGATCGGCAACCCGATGAACTCTACGAACCCCACGAGCACGAGCAGCCCGTAGCCCCACGTCTCCAGCAGATGTCCCACTGCGTCCATCGTCTCCTCCTCCCGTCGTCATCCCATCCGCGGTCCCATACGGCGGAGTTCCTTATCCATGAACGCAAGGAGGCCCCCGGAAGTGCCCGGGGGCCTGAGAGAAGCGAGGTCAGCGTCCGGAGTCCGGCCCGGCCATCAGTGGTTCAGATCTGCGGGCGGGTCTCCCCGGAGCTTCTGCTGCCGCTCCTTGACCCGGACTTCGCGGGCGCTGAAGAAGATTCCGAGGAGGGCGCCGAGGCCTTGGGGTGTGGCGCACTCCGCACGGCAGCTCGTGCCGGCCGCGTCTGCGCCGCTCGCTGAGCCGCTGACCGGGGCGTGGAAGGCCGCTCGGATCTGTCAGATACGTCGGACGCGGAGCCACCGTTCTCACGCTGCCATCTCCGCATTTCCCCTTCTATGATCCGCTTCTCCATAATCTGCCTCGTAACCACGGGCGCCGTGTTGCGCTGAGCTCGCTCCGCTCGCGACTCGTACATCTCCCCCGGGGGATCCCTCAAAACGAGGATCCTGCTCTTTGGAACGACTCCACTGCTCGAAGCAGAGTTCGAGACCTGCGGCGCGTCATATTTCGCCCGGTAACGTGCCAGAACGTCAGCGAGATCGAATCGCGTGTCCGGATAGGTGTAGCTCGTCGGCGAATTCGGATCGGGTCTGCCGCCGCCACCACCATAGTCCCCGTCCCAGGCGAACAGCCACATGGGACGCGATCGATCGAGAGTGAAGTAAGGCACCCAGCGATAGCCCGTGAAGTACAGATCCTCCTGAGCGCACCGGTACACGAAGCCTGATTGGAGGTCCTGCTCGTAATCGAACCTGTAGATGTTCGTGCGTCCGATACCGTAGTTACGAACACTGAGCGGGTTCACATCCACCCCGCAGCCGGGCGCTGCCGGCCCGAGACCCGGAGCGTCTTCTCCCGGGATCGCGGCTCCGACTGCCAGGTCGGATGTACCTGCGACTCCCGTCTCCTGGGAGATCGCCTGCCCCGGAATTAGCGCAGCGATGGTCAGCATCGCGGCGCCGATCAGGACGACTGAGCGCGTAAATGTCATGTCTGGACTCCTTCCGGCCGCTGTCGGGAATGTAGTCCAGCATAACCAAGTCTCGTCAGCGCGGTACCCCGATCTCTGTTTATCCCCCCCAGATGACCTCGTAGAAGACCATGTAACACTCCTTCCCATCCACCTTGACCAGCCAGTCGTTGTCCTTCCGATCCCCGGACAGCTTCGAATCGTCGTCCGACGACCATGCGTCACTCTCGAAGTACAGGACACGCACGTCGGTATCCGTGCCCGGTTTCACGACCCAGATGGTTGCGCCGAATTCATTGCGAACCACGCGAAATTCACACCACTGGTCGAGCGTGGCGTCTCCCGCTGAACACTCCACCTCGCCCGTGGCATCAGAGCGTGCAGGCCAGTCCAGCACCTGGCCTGAAGCCGACGCGGCCGATGGCGCCTTCGAGGCAGATGCTGCGTTGCGCGCACCCGTGATGCTGACTTCCAGCTTGTAGCGCGCAGTCTCACCACGGCGTGCGGCGTTCCTCATCATGTAGACCTGAATGAGATAGTCGCCGTCCGACGGCAGGGTGGCCTCGAACCGTGTACCGTCGTCCGAGCCGTTGGATATCGCCTCGTCCATTCCGGGTTTCGTTCCGGGCTCGAAGACGTTGATGTAAGTGGAAAGGTTTTCCGACTTGAGAACTACCGTCATCTCCTGCCCGGCTTGTGCCCCCACGAGGTATTCGACGGATTCGTACCCCGTGATGCTGCCGCTGACGGTCGTTCCGGTCGAGCCACTGGGAAATTTGACCCGCTCGGTACGCGTCTCATCCTGGGCCTGGACCGGCGTGGCGGCGGCCAGCGCGACGCAGAGGACCAACGCCGCGAGGTGCTTCATTGGCGCTGTTCTCCTTTTCGTTGAGATACTTTGGGCGGCCGAACTCATTCGGTCTTTCCCTGGCGCCTGCGAATCAGCCCTCCAACGTAGCCCCCGACGGCGAGTGCGATCAGCGTTCCCACAACGTTTTCGCCGGACTGCCATCCGAGTACCACCGCCACCGCGAGTGCGATGCCGCCGCCGAAGAGGGCGAGCAGAGAATACTTGATCGGTAGCCCGTAGCGATCGAGGCC
>JAUVPT010000089.1 GCA_030598525.1 Gemmatimonadota bacterium | reverse complement strand
GGGGATGAGTTAGCGTACGACGAGAAGTCGGTCCAGAAGCACTGGCTCAAGGACGCCCCGGCCACACGTGAGATCCTGACAGCCGAACGCAATGTTGTCATGGCGGCTGACCCGTTCGATACGGAGAGCCTGGAAGCGGGCCTTCGCAGGATCGCGGAACAGCGGGAGGTAGGATTCGGCAAGGTGATCGGGCCGCTTCGCGTCGGGTTGCTCGGCGTCCAGGACAGCCCGGGGATCTTCGACGTGATCCTGCTGCTTGGCCGCGAGCGGTCGATCGAGAGGATCGACGCGGCGCTCGCGGAACTCGATCGGCTGGCAGATTCGTGACGGACGTCGACCACCGCTGGATGGAGCGGGCGCTGGCCATGGCCCGAGAGGCAGCCGATCACGATGAGGTGCCCGTGGGGGCCGTGGTCGTGGCGCCGGACGGCATGCCGTTCGGGGAGCGAAACCGAACGCGCGAGCTGGCGGATCCCACGGCGCATGCGGAAACCCTCGCCATCCGGCGCGCGGCAGCTCACCAGGGCGACTGGCGACTCGAGGGCCACACCCTGTACGTCACGCTGGAGCCCTGCACCATGTGCGCAGGCGCCATCGTCCTGTCGCGGGTCGAGCGAGTCGTGTTCGGAGCGCGCGACACCAAGGCGGGGATGTGCGGGTCACTGGGCAACCTGGTGCAGGACGAGAGGCTGAATCACCGGGTAGAGCTGGTCTCGGGCGTGCTGGCGGACGAGGCCTCGGCCCTTCTCAAGACCTTCTTCGCCGACCGGCGATAACCGGACGCGTGGCCGATGACCGATTCATCTGATCGTCTCGTGCTCGTCGCAGGAGAACTGCACGATCTGTCGGGCCCTGAGCCCGAGTGGCCCGGCGGTCGGGAGACCCTGTTTCACCAGCCGGGCGCCGGGCTGCCGGCGCGTGGTGACGTAGACGCGATCATTCCCCTGGTCTCTCAGCGCGTGGGCGAGGGCGAGTTAGCGGGGCTGCCGTCCCTGCGCGTGGTGGCCAACTACGGCGTCGGCTACGACAACATCGACCTGGCGGCCGCGGCGCGCCGTGGCATCGTGGTCACGAACACGCCCGATGTCCTGACGAACGCCACGGCGGACCTCGCTCTTGGGCTGCTGCTCGCCGCCGCCCGTCGGTTGCGCGAGGGCCTCGACCTGGCACGCAGCGGCGAGTGGAGCGGCTGGCACCCGACACAGCTTATGGGCATGGGTCTGCAGGGCAGGGTGCTGGGCATCCTTGGGGCCGGCCGCATCGGCGTGGCGACGGCACGCCGGGCGTCCGCGTTTGGAATGGAGATCGTCTACTGGAACCGGTCGGCGTCTCCGACCATGGAGTCGGACGTTCACGGCCGGCGGATCGAGAATCTCGACGCGCTACTGGCGGATGCGGACGTGGTCAGCGTGCACCTGCCGCTCACGGCTGAGACTCGCGGACTCCTGGATGCTGCGCGGCTGGCGTCCATGAAGCCGGGTTCGATCCTCGTGAACACGGCGAGGGGTGCGGTCGTGGACCAGGAGGCGCTGGCGGGGGTGCTTCGCTCCGGGCACCTGGCGGCAGCGGGACTCGATGTGTTCGAGAACGAACCGGAGATCCCGGCTGATTTGAGGGATCTTTCAAACTGCGTCGTCCTCCCTCACCTGGGTAGCGCGACGCGGGACGCCAGGCAGGCCATGTGGGACCTGGCGGCGGCGAACGCCCGGGCGGTGCTGGATGGAGAGGATCCCCTGACGCCGGTCACCGCACGTTCCTGACTTTCGCTATCCGCGCCCATTCCTCTATACTGAACTTGAGGCTTCTGTCGTACCCAAGCGGAGAAATAACGTGTCTGACCTACTCTCTCGCCTGAGTGGTGCGCTTGCCGACCGTTACGCGATCGAGCAGGAAATTGGCCGCGGCGGTATGGCGACGGTGTACCTGGCCACGGACCTGAAGCACAATCGACAGGTGGCTCTCAAGGTTCTGCACCCGGAGCTGGCGGCTTCGGTGGGCCACGAGCGATTCCTGCGCGAGATCCAGATCGTCGCGGCTCTCACACACCCCCGCATCCTCACCCTGATCGACTCCGGCGAAGCGGACGGACTCCTGTACTACGTCATGCCGTACGTCGAGGGCGAGACGCTGAAGGGCCGGCTGGAGCGGGAAGGCGCGCTACCGGTGGAGGAGTCGCTGCGGATCGCTCGGGAGGTGGCGGACGCGCTGGCGTACGCACACGACAAGGGAGTGATCCACCGGGACATCAAGCCGTCGAACATCCTGTTCGAGGCGGGACATGCAGTGATCGCGGATTTCGGTGTGGCACGCGCCGTGGGCGTGGCGGGCGAGGGCGACGCGACGTTGGCGGGTCTCACAGTGGGAACGCCGAAGTACATGAGTCCCGAGCAGGCCCGTGCCGGGGAGGTGGACGGGCGGGCGGACGTGTACGCGCTGGGGTGCGTGCTGTGGGAGATGCTCGCGGGGGACGCGCCGTTCGACGGTCCGACGCCGCACGCGATCCTGGCGCTCAAGTCGTCGGACTCGACGCCGAGCCTGCGGGTCAGGCGGAAAAGTGTTCCGCCGGACGTGGAGGGTGTGATCGAGAAGGCGATGGCCATTCAGGCGGCGGACAGGTATCCGACAGCGCGGGACTTCGAGGGAGCACTGACGGCTCCGGAGACGGCGGAGAAACTGAAGCGGCGGCGACGCTTCGGGTCCGCGTCTCGCGGTCGGGCCCTGGCGATTGCAGCGGCTGCAGTCGCCGTCCTCGTCGGGACCTGGTGGATCACGCGGAGCACTCCGGAGGCGGGCGCGGCGGGATTCGTCTCGGTGGCGGTCCTCCCGATCGAGAACCTGACTGGCGATCCGGGGCAGGATTACTTCGTGGCAGGTATGCAGGATGCGCTCATCGGACAGCTCGGGAAGCTGAGCGGATTCAGGGTCATCTCCCGCAGCTCCGTCCGGAGGTACGCGGACTCCGAGATGTCGATTCCAGAGATCGCCGGCGAGCTCGGGGTGGACTACCTGATCGAGGCGTCGGCCACCCGGGATGGTGAGGCCGTGCACGTCGAAGTCCACCTCGTCGAAGCCATGCCCGAGGAGCGCCAGGTGTGGTCGGAGGGTTACGACGGGGACGTGGAGAACGTGCTGGAGATGCACGGCCAGGTCGCCAGGGCCATCGCCGGGGCCCTCGACGTAGAGGTCAGCCCGGATGACGAGGCGCTGCTCGCGGGCACCCGGCCCGTGAGTCCCGAAACGTACGAGTCGTATCTGCGGGGAATGTACTTCATCAACGAGGGCACTCCCGAGGGGATCATGGCCGGACTCGGCCACCTGCACGAGGCCACGGAGCGCGATCCGGGCGACGCCATGGCGTGGGCGGGACTGGCCACCGGCTATGCCCTGGTCGGTCACGGACCGGCGGCTCCACCGGATGCCTGGATACGAGCGCGGGCCGCGGCCGAAAGGGCCATCGGGCTGGATTCCATGCTCGCCGAGGGCCATGCCGCTATGGCGGACGTCAAGCTCTACTACGATTGGGATTGGGCGGGAGCGGAAGAGTCCTTCCTCAAGGCCGACGAGCTGAACCCGAGCCTTGCCTGGAATCAGTTCCACTACGCGTGGTACCTCCTCCTGGTGGGGCGCTGGGACGAGGCCCTCGAGATACACGAGCTTGGACAGGACCTGGACCCCCTCACATCGGAAATGTCGTCGATACTCGGATGGGCGTACCTGTACCCGGGCCGTACGGACAAGGCGATCGAGGAAGCCCGGAAGGGGCTGGCTCTCAAACCCGACGGCATGTTCGGGCTGGCCACACTGGGAGCGGCGTTCTCGGCCGAGGGTCGGTACGACGAGGCGATCGCCACGCACGAGCGGATGGCCGAACTGTATCCCGTCTGGCGCTGGCTCCTCGGGCGTACGTACGCCCAGGCGGGCCGCATGGAGGACGCCCGGCGGCTCGCCGCGCAGCTGGAATCGGAAGAGCAGTCCTCCATGGGGGCCTTCGGGCTCGCCGTTCTGTATGCGAGTCTAGGCGAGAACGACGATTCGTTTCGCTGGCTCGAGTACGAACCGCCGCACGCCTGGGTCGCCTGGGGGGCCGTCGATCCTGTGCTCGAGCTGCCGCGGGACGACCCCAGGTTCGAAGACTTCCTGGACCGATTGAACCTGCCGAACCGGCGAGACCTAAGTCCCGGGAGCTGATCCCCCGTTCCGCAGGCCTCGCATCGTCTTGACCGATAGCGCAGCGGTCAACGCTATCTTAACTTTCTTCTTACCCCTCGCTTCACCTCGCGTCCCGGGAGCCTGCCATGCCCGATGCGTTGGAGCGACTCCGCGAGTCCCTGTCCGACCATTACACGCTCGAGCGCGAGATCGGCCGGGGCGGCATGGCCACGGTATTCCTCGCTACGGACCTGAAGCACAACCGGAAGGTGGCGCTGAAGGTTCTGCACCCTGAGTTGGCGGCCTCGGTCGGACACGAGCGATTCCTGCGCGAGATCAAAATCGTGGCGGGTCTCACCCACCCACGGATCCTCACACTGATCGACTCCGGCGAAGCGGACGGACTGCTGTACTACGTGATGCCGTACGTGGAGGGTGAGACACTGAAGGCCCGGTTGGAGCGAGAAGGCGCGCTGCCGGTGGAGGACTCGCTGCGGATCGCGCGGGACGTGGCCGACGCTCTGAGCTACGCTCACGAGAAGGGCGTAATCCACCGTGATATCAAGCCGTCGAACATCCTGTTCGAGGCGGGGCACGCGGTGATCTCGGACTTCGGAATAGCACGTGCCGTGGGCGTGGCGGGACCGGAAGACGCTACAGCCACGGGGATGGCAGTCGGTACGCCGAAGTACATGAGCCCCGAGCAGGCCAGCGCCGGCGAGGTGGACGAGCGGGCGGACGTCTACGCCCTTGGGTGTGTGCTGTGGGAGATGCTTGCCGGGGACGCGCCGTTCGACGCGCCCACGCCTCAGGCCATCCTGGCGCTCAAGGCCTCGGACTCTACTCCGAGCTTGCGAACCCGTCGCAGGAGCGTGCCGGCAGACGTGGAGGGTGTGATCGCGAAGGCGATGGCTCTCCAAGCGGCGGATCGATACAGCACCGCGCGGGACTTCGAGCGAGCACTGGCGGATCCTGAGACGGCGGAGAAGCTCAGGCCGCGCCACAAGCAGGCCCGGGCCCGTGCGCTGGCCGGCGTGGCGATCGTCGCCCTCGCTGCCCTCGCCGCCTGGTGGATGTTCGGGCGCGGCACACCGCTCGAGGCAGCCGGGCCGTATCCCCTCGCGGTTCTGCCTCCCGAGAACCTGACCGGAGAGGAGGAGTATTTCGTCGCCGGTCAGCACCAGGCGCTGATCGACCAACTGGCCTCGATCGGAGGATTCCGCGTGATATCGAGGCCTTCCGTCATGCAGTACGCAGAGACGGAGAAGACCATTCCGGAGATCGCTGACGAGCTCGGTGTGCGGGGCGTCGTAGCCTCCTCGTTGACACGGCTCGGAGACACGGTGCGTATCCATGTCCAGCTGATCGAGGCGGAGCCCCAGGAAGACCTGGTGTGGTCGAGCTCGTACGATCAGGTCATCTCCAGCCTGTACACGATGTACGGCGAGGCGGCGCGCTCCATCGCGGGCAGTGCCGACGTCGAGTTGACTCCGGCCGAGGAAGCCCGTTTCGGCGGAACACGATCCATCGATCCGGCCACCTACGAGGCTTACCTGAGGGGGATGCACCACCTGAACAAGGACACGCCGGAGGACATCCGGCTGGGTCTGGCCTACCTGCACGATGCGACGGACCGGAACCCGGCGGACGCCATGGCGTGGGCGGGTCTCGCGCTCGGCTACTCCGCAGTAGGCCACGGTCCGTTCGCTTCGCCGGACGCGTGGCAGCGGGCGCGCGCGGCTGCCGAGAGAGCCGTGCGGCTCGACTCGACGCTGGCCGAAGCATGGTCTGCCCTGGCCGACGTGCGGTTCTACGCTGACTGGGACTGGGAAGGAGCGGAGGAGGCTTTCCGGCGCGCCAACGAGTTAAACCCCAGCATCGCCATGAACCACTTCCACTATGCCTGGCTGCTGCTGGTGCTGGGACGGTACGACGAAGCAGTCGTAGAACACGAGCTCGCCAAGGAGCTGGACCCGTTCACGCCATTCCAGTCGGCGCTGCTGGGCTGGTGTTACCTGTATGGCGGGGAAACCGAGAAGGCCAAAGTGCAGGCCCGACGAACCCTCGAGCTGAATCCCGACGGCGTGTTCGGCCTGTTCGTCCTCGGGTCCGCCCTACAGATGGAAGGGCAGCACGAAGAAGCGATCGCCATGCACGAGCGGATGGGGGAGCTGTATCCCTTCACCCGCTGGCTCACCGGGGCCACGTATGCCCGCGCGGACCGCCCAGATGAGGCGCGCCGGATAGCGGCAGAGCTGGAGGCCCAGGAGAAGTCCTCCCTGGACGCCTTTGGCCTCGCGGTGCTGTACGCGGCGCTGGGAGAAAGTGACGATGCCTTCCGGTGGCTGGCGTACGAGCCACACCACGCCTGGGTGGTGGCGGCGGGGTTCGACCCGATCGTGGGCTTTCCTCCGGACGTGCTGGACGATCCGCGCTTCGAAGAGTTCCAGGAGCGCATCGGCCTCGACCTGCCGTGGCAGCTGGAGTGACGTCGAGCCGCAGGCGTGCCGACGATTCGTTGCCGATGCCCTAGCTGTCGCCTCCGGGGGCCTCGAAAATCTGTCGCGCCGTCTCACCCGCGGCCAGGCGGGCGAACGCCTCCATCCGCAGGCCCGTCCCGCCGCCG